>CALIVE010000063.1 GCA_938048445.1 Minisyncoccota bacterium
TCTTCGATTTTATGTTTTTCTGAAAGTTCCTTAAAATCATTTTCAATTGCATTTTTTCGCGATTCAAGAAATTTATTGAATGTATTTAATTCTTGTGGATATTTTAATTCTGGTGAGAAATAGTTTTTACTCATTCTTATAATATTATATTCGGAGATTTTAAATTAACTCAATAAACAATCTAAAAGCATTATCAAAAAGTAGATAATTTGGCAAACGATAAGTAATTATTTTTTTATAAAAATCACAATAATTTATTAAGCCTTTATAATTATTATTAAATTTAAAACCAAAAAAATCTGTCCCTAAACCTAAATTGTCTTTACATAATTTTCGAGCATATAAGAATTGTCTATACCAATAAAGAAAACTAACTTTATCTTTTTTTTGAATAGCGTATGGCAAAAATGTTAAACCAATTATACCTCCTCTTTCTTTAACAGTCTTTAAAATCTCATCATCTAAATTTTGTTCAAAGTCTACTTCTCTTTTAATACCATTATGGGAAAAAATAAATGGCTTCTTATAATATTTAACAATATCTTTAAAGGTATAAACCGAAGAATGAGCTAAATCAACAACTACTGGCAGTTTTTCTAAAATTTTAATCAACCTAAGTCCATCCTTTGTTAAACCATTTTTAGAGGTCGTCTTTAAAGAAGTAGAAAATTTTGAATCAATATTCCAATTTAAACCAAAAACTCTAATACCTCTATCAATTAATTTATAGATATCATCGGGTTGATTTAAAAAATTCAAACCCTCTACTCCTAAGATTATTCCAATTTTGTTACTCTCCAAAATATTTCTTAATTCTTTGTTATTTTTAATTAAACGAAAAGCATTGAACTTACTTATCCATTTTAAAAAATTATCTAATCGTTGAAAAAATTTGTTAAACTTTATCGGAAGCCATTGATTATTAACATATTCAAAAGGGAAAATATTTACTATAGCTATTTTAAGACCTGCTCTTTTAAATTGCGGTAGATCTCCATGTCTTTTAAAGTCAACCACATCTAAATTTTTGAATTTCATATTCAGAAATTCTGGATATCTAAAATAAACCTCAAGGTCGAGATGAAGATCAAAAATTTTCTTTTTAGGCATTAATTTTTAAATTTTTAATAATATTCCCAAAACTATCTTTAATCTCTACTTTTAAATTATGGAAATGAATACTTTCATTAACCTCTACTAAAATTTCAATAAAGCTTTTGGGGTCTAATTTATTATATAAATTCTTAACAATATTTTTCACAATTTCTCGCGCTGCATCTTCGCAAAATTGTTCTTTAATAAGAGCTTCCTTTATAAATTCGAACTCATCTTTACCACTTAATAATTCTCTTGTTATTAGAACACTTTCATCCAAGATAGAATATAGATCTACATAAGTAATATTATCTTGAGAATTCTCAATGATCACAGTAGCCTCACCTAAATTAGTATGAGTTCCAAAGTTTATAAATGATGCTAAACGGTAAATTTCTTTATCATCAAAGTTTAATCTTTTTAATTTATGGTAAAAATCTCTAATAGCCCATCGCTGAGGACAAGGACAAGCATTCATAAATGGAACAGATAAGCCAAGCTTATAAATTAGATTATTTGAACCCATAAGCTCAGCCTGGAAGATAACTTTTAAAAGCTCATGAGCTGGTCGCCCCGAAGAATTTTTATTAACTAACTTCTCATAATAAAATTCTATTTCTATTTTCCCGGAATTTCTATTTTGAAGCTCAGCAGCGTATTTAAGTAAATTAGTTGCGTAGTGCTTTAAATTAAGACCTAACTCTTGAAATTGTTGCATAGCTTTTTCTATTCGTGACATATGTAAACCGCGTTGATCAGGAGGTAAATCAAAAAATATCTTAATATCTGCTTCAACTTCGATTATTTTTTGTTGATCAAAAATATCTTTAATTTTTATTTTATGCTTTCTATTAGTAACACCAACCTTAGGTAAAGGGAAAATTACGTTTGGCTTAGCCGCTGGCATATCAACAAAATGTTTTTCATTAATATTATCAAAGTTATGTATGTTTTTATATTTGAGTAAACACTCTTTATCTTCGGATGGTTCCTTGTTAAGGTTATAAAATTCATTAATTTCTTGGTTTACAACTAAAAAAGGCTCGACTTTTTTATTTTTACGTATTATTCTGCTTAAAACTCTTTTTATCATTAATTTTCAACGATTTTTTAATCACGACCGCTAAAAATTATTTAAAAGTAATTAAAGAGTAATTTAAAAGTAATTAAAAAGGCCGGGTTGCCCCGGCTGAAGCGATTTTTAGAAATAATATTATTTAAATTAAATCACTTCAGCCGGAGCACCTCGGCCAAACAAAATAACAAACAAGATAATTGAATTTATTCTTTTATGCATTATTAATTTATCTTATTTTAGCATAACAAAATTTTGTTTGTCAAGAGTTAACCTTATTTAGTGCTTCTAAATACCTTTCTTCTATCTTCTCCCAATTAACAACATTCCACCAAGCTTGGATATATTCATTTCTTCGATTCTGATACTTTAGATAATAGGCGTGTTCCCAAACATCAAGCCCCATAATTGGTAAATCACCATTCATTAAAGGACTATCTTGATTAGGAAGAGAATAAACTTTTAACTCTTTTTGAGGAGTTAAAACTAACCAAGCCCAACCAGAACCAAAATGTTTAAGTGCTACTTCAGAAAATAAATTTTTAAAATTTTCAAATGAACCAAAGGTATTTTCAATAGCTTCAGCTAATTTCCCTGCTGGTTTATTGCCTCCATTTGGTTTCATAATTTCCCAAAAAAGAGAATGATTATAATGACCACCACCATTATTCCGAACTGCAATCTTTATTTCTTCAGGAAGTTGATTTAAATTTTTCAAAATTTCTTCTAATTCTAAATTATGAAACTCAGAATATTTCTCTAAGGCAGAATTTAAATTATTAATATAGCCTTGATGATGTTTGGTATGATGAATTTCCATTGTCATTTTATCAATACAAGGCTCCAAGGCATCATAAGGATAGGGTAAAGATGGAAGAGTGTAGGGATATTTCATTATTTAAATTTAAATTAATCGCGACTTAATTTTTCGATGTAATATTTTAATTCATCAAATAAAATTTTAAGGAATTTTTTGTAGTCTTCTTTTTCATTTTCAAAATTTTTAACATCAGAAAAATAAACAGCATTTCTTAAAGGTATCATTGAAAGCTCTATACAAACTAATCTTAATTGTTCGACCATCCTTGATCCACCTAATTTACCAACAGAAACACCACAAATACCTACTGGCTTATGAGAATATTCTTCATAAAAGTTATCTAGTAAAAGTTTTAGTTCTCCTGGAAAAGAATGATTATATTCTGGAGAAACAATTATAAATCCCTGAGCCTTATTAAAAATCTCTGAAAGTTTATTTCTTTTTTCTTCATTCATTTCTCCAGTAAAAGGAGAGTTTAGCCAGTCTCGTGGATTAACAATAAGAGCTTCAAGTCCATAATTTTTTGCTTCTTCAAGAACAAATTCAGCAATTTTTTCAGAATTAGATCCCCTTCTTCCTGTTCCTAAAATTATAGGAATAAACATTATGATTAATTTTTTAATAAATTAAGACGAGTTTGTATTACAAGCGGAGGGGGTGGGATTCGAACCCACAAGGGCGTAAAGCCCAATGGCTTTCGAGGCCATCCCAATTCCATTCTGGCACCCCTCCTTTTAAAAAATTTTACTTTATTTTGCAAAAAATTCCGATAGTCTTAAAAATAAATTAGCTAAAAAATTTTTTATCTTAATCCAAATATTAACTAAATCTATCCCAAAAATATTCTTAACTAACTCTGGGATTTTTTCAAGATCAATATTCAAAGTCTCTTTTAAAAATTGACTAAATTTAATCCAACCAAGTTTTAATGTATTGATAAAAACATCTTTATTAAAATAAGGTTTTAACCAATCCCAAAAACTTTGTGGTAACAACCCAAAAATAAATAGAATAATTAAGAATATAAAAATAAACCTTAAAATCTGGAATATCATTTTAACTTTTCTATTGCTTTTTCAATTAATTCAATTGTTTTCTTTTTCCCAAAAATTAGAATAATATCTATTGGTGGCGGAGATGCTTCTAAACCTGTAACTGCAACTCTTAATGGCCAATAAGTTAAGCCTTTATCTTCATTTAATGAATCTAAAACTGTTTTTAGAAATTCATAATTAAATTTTTCTTCAGGAATATTTTCTAACGAATTTTTAATAGTTATTAAAGAATTTTTTATCTGTTCAAAAGTGTAATCTTTCCAAATTAAAAGCTCCTTAGGATAATCTATTTCTTGATAGAAAAATTTAACAGTTGTAAAAATATCTCTTATTGTATTAGCTCTTTCTTTTCCTAATTCTATAATTTTATAAGTATCTTCCGCGGAATAAACTTCAAGATAATTTCTCAAATCATTAAGATAAGGGTCATTCAAAATCAACTTTTCAATTTCTTGAGGAGATTTCTTTCGTAAATAAACTCGATTAAGCCAAATCAATTTTTTAGGATTAAAAGCAGAATGTCTTACCTCAACATCTTCTAATCTAAATTCTTTAATTATCTCTTCTAAACTAACTACTTCCTTTTGTCCTAAGGGATGCCAACCTAACAAAACTAAAAAATTAACAATTGCCTCAGGTAAATATCCTTCTTGTCGATATTCTTGAATGCTTTTAGCACCATGTCTTTTTGATAATTTCCCACCACTTTCACCTAAAATCAAAGGAAGATGGGCATAAATAGGTAATTTCCAATTCATTGCTTTATAAATTAAGATTTGTTTTGGAGTATTAGGAATGTGTTCAGCTCCTCTAATTATATGAGTTATTCCTTGATAATAATCATCAACAGGAGTAGCTAAATGAAATAAGGGTTCTTCTTCTGATTTGGCAATTACAAAATCTCCTAATAAACTCAAATCATATTTAACCTCTCCTCTTAGTAAATCTTTGAATGTTAAAATTTGTTTAGGAACTTTTAATCTTATTACATAAGGAACATTTTGTGATAATTTTGTGTTTACTTCTTCTTTGGTAAGCTTAGCGCAAGTTCCATCATATCTTGGTGGTTCACCTCGAGTAATTTGCTCTTGTCTTTTTGCTTCCAGTTCTTCTTTTGTGCAAAAACATCTGTAGGCTTTTTCTTTTTCAATTAATTCCTCGATAACCTTACGATAAATTTCAATTCTTTCAGATTGAAATATTGGCCCTTCATCATAATTAATTCCTAACCATTTTAAGCTTTCAATAATATCTTCAACAAAGATTTCCTTTGATCTTTCTTTATCAGTGTCCTCAATTCTTAAAATGAAAAATCCTTTCTGGCTTTTAGCGAAGATATAATTAAAAAGAGCGGTCCTCGCTGAGCCTAAATGTAAATAGCCAGTTGGCGAAGGAGCAAATCTTGTTCTAATAACCATTAATTAAATTATAAGTTCTTTTTGGGTTGGAAGTTCAATTGTTATTTTTGTCCCTTCATCTTTCTTAGATTCAATAGCAATTTCACCTTTATGAATTTTTATTAAATTTTTTGATAAATAAAGACCTAAACCTGTACCTGTAGGGTGAATTTCTCGAGCAATTGGAGAACGGTAGTATTTTTCAAACAAATGTTTTAAATCTTTTTCAGAAAATCCTATACCTGTATCTTGAATCGTAATTTTAACATATGGTCTGTCCTTTAATTTTTCAACATTGATATTTATTTCTCCATTTTCTTTATTGTAAATAACAGCATTTTCTATTAAAGGATAAAGAGCTAAAAAGATTACTCTATTATCGAAATAAAATTTTTTAGCTTCTTCATCAAGAACAATTTTTACATTTAGATTTTTGTTATGAATTTCCACCTCTAACAAATCCAAGGAGGATTTTAAAATTTCTTCAATATCATTTTCCTCAATTGATAACCTAAACTTACCTGATTCAATTCGATTTAACCAAATCACTGATTCAGCAAGAATTATTGCTTTAGAAATTGTTCGGAAAAGAATATTTACTATATTTTTACTATCCCCAACAATATTTTTATCCTGCAGGAGAATTTCGAGCCCCCATTTGAGTTGATTCAAAGGAGTTCTCAAATGATGGGCAAGTAAATTTAAAAATTCACTTTTTTCTTTTATTTCTTTAGCAAAAACAGTTTTGTCAATAACTATTTTAATATTAAAAAAATCTGGACCAATCTTTAATTTTGAAGAAATTAAATCAAAAATCAGCTCATCTCTAAAGTTTACTTCAACAATTTCAACATCATTTTTTTCTTTTATCTTAACTGAATTTGCAATTAAAACTGGAAAGAAAATTAAAGATAAATTTTGGTAAATTGGATTATTTAAAATCCAAGTACCTATTTGAAGATTTAAAAGGTTTTCTTTAGAAAGATTAGTAAATTGCTCAAAGGGTTTATTGAAATAAACTAATTTCATATTGACATCATATAAGCAGATAGGAGTATTGATTAAATTCAAAAATTCTTCCATTTGCTCAAATATACTTTCTTTTTTCTCTAACCTTGCAACTCTTTCAGAATAATACCATAGAATAATTAACCCTATGCTTATAATAAGTATCAAAAAAATAACCAGTTTGACCTGGTTAAACTCTTGTAAAAATAAGCCAACAATACTTACTAAAAAAATTATTAAAATTGCCCCAGTTATTAAATTTTTAAATGTCATTTTAACTCAGAAAATGTTTTACCAATAGCAGATTTGACTTTTAAAGGAACCGTTAATTCAATAACATTTTCCATAATTTTTTTAAATTCTTCTTTTATCTCTTCAATTATATCATCTTCGACTTCAAAAATCAGTTCGTCATGGATTTGTAAAACTATCCTTACTTTGTCAGAAAGTTTTTTATTAAAAATATACTCAGTAATTTGAATCATAGCTAATTTAAGGATATCAGCAGCTGTTCCTTGAATTGGAGTATTTATTGCTATTCGATAGGCTTTATTTTGCTCACCATAAGCTCGCGAATAAATTTCAGGAATTAGCCTTTTCCTTCCTAAAATTGTTTCTGCATAGCCAAAATTTTTTGCTTTTTCAATAAAATCGTCAATCATTTTTTTAACCCCTGGGAAGTTTTGGAAATATTTTTTAATTAAGTCTTTGCTTTGTGTCAAAGATAATCCTGTTCTTTCACTTAAACCTTTTGCAGAAATTCCATATAAAATACCGAAATTAATTATCTTTGCATATCTTCTTGTTTTTTCATTTTCTTCCTTAAAAAGCAATTTAGCAGTAATTGAATGAATATCTAAGTCTTGCTGAAAAATATTAATAAGGTTTAAGTCTTGAGAAAAATGGGCAGCTATTCTTAACTCAATTTGAGAATAGTCTAAAGCTAAAAAAGAAAAATTATCTTCGGAAACAAAACATTTTCTTAATTTTCTGGCTAATTCACCTTCAATAGGGATGTTCTGTAGATTTGGTTCTTCGGAAGAAATTCTTCCTGTGGCAGAGCCAGTAATTTCAAAATTTGTTTTGATCCTTTTATTATCTTTATCAAAATATTTCAACAAATTAGCAATAAATGTATTTAAAATTTTAGCATTTTCTCGATATAAAATAATTTTTTCAATAATTGGATGGGTACCTAAAAGTTTTAGCAATTCGCTTTCTTGAGTTGAAATTTCTCCCTTAGGTGTTTTTTTCAACCCTTTTGTTGGTAGTTTTAATTTTGAAAATAAAATATTTCTTAATTCAATTGGTGAGTTAATATTAAAAACAACTCCTGCAAGCTCATAAATTTCTTTTTTATTTTTATCGATTTCATTTTTAAGAAAAGCCTTGAATTCTTCCAAGTGGTTTAAATTAAGTAAGATACCATTAAGTTCCATTATAGCTAATACCAAAGATGTTTTTTGATCAAGATGTAATACATTTTCTAAATCAAGTTCCTTTATTTTATTAGCTAAATCAGTATATATTTTTTCAAAATTCTCCAGGATAAATAAAATTATTTCTTTTTCATTAGTGAAAACTTTTGTTGAATAATAATTAGCTAATTTTTCTAAGGTAATTTTATTCAAAGGAGTTGATAACCATAAAGCAATCTTTAAATCAAAAAATTTTTTCTCATCCAAAAGACTTCCAAAAAACTTGTAATAGTTTTTAAAAAATGTTTTCAAATCAAAGATAATAATTTTTTGAGCTTGCAAAATTTTTTGCAAATTTTCCTGACTATAATCTAATTGATAAAAATTTTCCTTACTTTTAAGATAAAAGGTGTTTTCAAGAGCAATTAAAAAAATTTCATCACCAATTTCTTTTAACTCTTTAGAAAATTCTCTTTTTGCACTTGTAAATAGTTTTGAGCCTGATTCGTATTTTTTAGTAATTCTTTCAATTATAGATTTAAAACCTAACTCTTTAAAAAACTCAAGAAGTTTTGATGGTTCGGGAAATTGATATTTTTCAAGTTTTAAATCAATATTCAATGTTCGATTGATAGTTGTAAGTTCTTTATTTAATAATAATCTTTCTCTATTTTCTAAAATTAATTTTTTAAATGTTGGATCAATTAATCCTTGTTCAGCTGATTCTATTATTCTTTCAATACCACCATATTTTTTTAAAAGGAAAATTGCTGTTTTAGGACCAATTCCTTTTATTCCTATTATATTGTCTGATGGATCTCCGACCAAAGCTTTTAAATCAGGTAAAAGCTTTGGGGAGATACCATATTTTTCTTCAACTTTTTTTTCATCATATACTTCTATTTCAGTAATTCCTTTTTTTAAAAAATAAACAATCGTATTTTTATCAACAAGCTGAAGGGTATCTAAATCTCCGGAGATTATAATATTTAATTTTTCTCTATCTAATAAAGAACCAATTAGGTCATCAGCTTCATAATTTAATTTTTCAACTACAGGAATATTTAAAAGTGCGAAAAGTTTTTTAATCAATGGTAATTGAATTTTTAAATCATCAGGTGTTTTAGGCCTTGTTGCTTTGTATTCTTTAGATTTTAAATGTCTAAATGTAGGCGCAGGACTATCAAAGCAAGCTATTAAATAATCTGGCTTTTCATCAATTATTCTTAAAAGAATATTAGTAATACCATAGATAGCATTTGTAGGTATCCCCTGAGGAGATTGTAAAAAAGGTAATGCATGATAAACTCGATGAATAATTGAATTAGCATCTAAAAGAATTTTTTTCTCCATTTTTAATAGGAAGATATTATTAATTTTCTTTTTTTACCTATTTTTTCTAAATGAAGTTTCTTAAATTTAATTTTTTTTCTTTTTAAATAAGCTTCTAATTTCTCACCCCATTCAATTGCAAAAATATTATTTTTTTCCTTTATTTTTTTCTTGAAATTCAATTTTAAAAGAGTTTTAGCGTCTATTCTATAAAGGTCAATATGATGCAAAGAATAATTTAGATTATTTAATCGAAAGGGATATATTTGCCAAATTATAAAAGTTGGACTTTTTACAATACTTTTAATTCCTAAATTTTTTCCTATCTCTTTAATAAAAGTAGTTTTGCCAGCACCTAAATGTCCTTGAAAAAGTAAAATTACTCTTTTTTTCTTCTGTAACTCTGATTTCAAATCTTTTGTAAATTTTTTTAAAAATCTTTTTGTTTCTTTTAAGTTATTAAAAATCATCAAGAACAAAGATACCCTCCGAATGGAGGGTATCTTTTATTCTATTTCTTCGCCTTCTTCAAACTCTTCTTCAAATTCTTCTCCAAATTCTTCCTCTTCTGGTTCTTCTTCGAATTCTTCTGTATCAAATTCTTCTTCTAACCACTCCTCTTCATCTTCCTTTTCAAATTCTTCCTCTTCTTCCAACAATTCTTCATCATCTTGGAGGAGTAATTTAGTAATCATTCGTTTCTTATTTTTAATCCGACCTTACCTCAAATTACTAAAAACCTCATAAACATCATTGTGATCTAATAATTCATCAATAAAATTATTTATCTTCTCTAATACCTCTTTATTTTCAATATTAACATAAGATTTAGGCACAAATTGAATTTCTGTGGATAAAACCTTAATATTTGAATTTTCTAATATTTCCTTAGTTTTATAAAGATTATTAACAGAAGTGTATAAAATTACGCTTTTTTCTTTCTCTTCAAAATCTTCTAATAATGATTGTAATTTTTCTATTAACATTTCGTTAAAGTTTTCCTTCTCGATTTCTATTACACCTTTTTCTTCAAAAAGCCATAATACTGAGCCTGGTTCAGCTAATTTGCTACTATATTTATTTAAAATAGACTTAATCTCACTTATAGTTCTATTTTTATTATCTGTCATTCCTTTTATAATTAAAGCCACTCCCATTGGTGCATAAACTTCTAAAGTCAATTCCTCAGCTTTCAAAGTTTCAGTTTTCTTAAGATTTCTTTCAATAGTTTCTTGGGGTATACCAAATTTTTTAGCTCTTTCAATAGCGTTTTTCAACTTAGGATTTGTTTCAGGATTAGGATTTTCTCGAGCAGCAACTAAGATTGCATTGATTAATTTCCCAATGATTTGACTTCTTTTTTTATCTATAATTGCTTTCTTATGCTTAACTTGTGCCCAATGAGAATGTCCTGCCATTTTACTAACAAAATTAAAAAGTACAATTCTTTGCACCTCAAAAGAAGTATCGCTTATTAGTACCCCTTGCCTTAACCGGTTACCCGGCTTCCAGCTGGGGCCTATCAACCTGATGGTCTTTCAGGAAGCTAAGAGGCCTTATCTAGGGATGGGCTTCGCGCTTAGATGCTTTCAGCGCTTATCCCGTGGCAGCTTAGCTACTGGGCGATGCCTTTGGCAAGACAACCCATAGACCATTGGCTGCCCCAGTCCGGTCCTCTCGTACTAGGACCAGCTCCCCTCAAGCCTCTAAACGGTGACCGCAGATATGGTCCGAGCTGTCTCACGACGCTCTGAACCCAGCTCACGTACCCTTTTAAGGGGCGAACAGCCCCACTCTTGGGACCTTCTTCAGCCCCGAGCTAGGGCGAGCCGACATCGAGGTGCCGAGCGTGGCCGTCGATGTGGACTCTCGGGCCACACCAGCCTGTTATCCCCGGGGTAACTTTTATCCGTTGTCTCCGGCCTTCTTACGAAGAGCCGTCGGGTCATTAAACCCGGCTTTCGCCTCTGCGCGGCTTGTCAGCCTTGCAGTCAGGCTGGCTTATGCTTTTACACGTCCACCCTGGTTTCCATCCAGGGCAAGCCAACCTTTGGACCCCTCCAATACACTTTCGGAGGGCTCTGCCCCAGAGAAACTGCCCATCACCTACTGTCTAAGTTAGCTTAAACTAACTTATTAGGTTAATACACTTGAATGGTGGGTGTTCCATTGGCGGCTCCACCCTCCCCGGAGAGAGGGCTTCATAGCCTCCCCACTACGCTGTGCATCCAAGTGCATTAACCAATAGGTGACTGCAGTAAAGCTCCCGGGGTCTTTCCGTCCCGCGGCCACTACCCCGCGTCTTCACGGGGATCGCAGTTTCACCGGGCACTTCCCCAAGACAGTCCCCCAGTCGTTACGCCTTTCATGCGCTCCGGAACTTACCCGGAAAGGAATTGCGCTACCTTCGGACCCTCAGGGTTAGGGCCGACATTGACCGGGGCTTAGAACCGCAAGCAATTACCTATCAGGAGATAGGTAATTACCTCGATTCTTTAACCTTCCGGCATTGGTCAGGCGTCACCCCCTATACATCCTCTTACGAGTTGAGCAGGGAGTTGTGTTTTTGATAAACAGTCGCCAGGGGTACTTTCGCTGCGGCCTGTATCCGTAAAGATACAGGCAGGGCTTCTCGCGAACTTACGCCCGCTTTTTTGCCGAGTTCCTTGGGGAAGCCTCACCCGTTCGCCTTAGGCTACTCGCCTCACCCACCTGTGTCGGTTTTCCGGTACGGGCTCTTGGAACTTATCCTTAGGGGCTTTTCTTGGAAGGCTCTTCGCCACCCTTGATGAAGCCGAAGCTTCATCTCGTCGCTATTTCCGAAGCTGGGCTTTGAACCCTGTAGTCCGGATTTTCCTGGACTACGCTTCTTGAAATAGCGAAGGCTATAACCATTAAAGCCCGATGGCTTATTTCCTTCGTCACCCCGTCGGAGTTCCAAGAGGGGCCAGAATATTAACTGGCTATCCATCGGCTGCGCCATATGGCATGACCTTAGGTCCCGCCTAACCCTTGGCTGATATCCATTGCCAAGGAAACCTTGGGCTTACGGCGATCGCCGTTCTCAGGCGATTTGCGGTTACTCCTGCTGGCATTCTCACTTCCCTACGCTCCAGAACTCCTCGCGGAGTTCCTTCATTGCGTAGGAAATGCTCTCCTACCTCCTGCTACAAGAATTTGTAGCAGGATTATGGCTTCGGCAGTGGGCTTAGCCCCTTAAATTTTCCGCGCCCTTCAGCTCGCCTAGTGAGCTGTTACGCACTCTTTAAAGGATGGCTGCTTCTAAGCCAACCTCCTAGGTGTCATAGCTGAAGGACAGCGTTCACCACTTAGCCCACATTTTGGGGCCTTAGCCGATAATCTGGGTTGTTCCCCTCTTGTCCATGGAGCTTATCCCCCATGGGCTGACTAGGAGAAACCCTGACAGGCATTCGGAGGTTAACTGATTGGCTGGGCAGAACCCTTCACCAATCAATTAGTGCTCTACCTCCTGTCAGGTATTACCTCCCGCTAGCCTGAAAGCTATTTCGGAGAGAACCAGCTATTACCGAGCGCGATTAGCTTTTCACTCCTTACCGCAGCTCATCCCACGGTATTGCCCGACCGACGGGTTCGGGCCTCCTCCACCATTTCTGGCAGATTCACCCTGGCCACGGTAAGATCGCTCGGTTTCGGGTCTTGGACCTCCTACCAGTAGGGATCGCCTCTTTTCGACTCGGTTTCCCTATGGCTTCGGCCTTGACCGGCCTTAACCAAGCAGGAGATCCAAACTCGCCAGCTCATTCTTCAATAGGCACGAGGTCACCCAAATTAGTTGGGCTCCCTCTCTTTGTAGGCTAAGGGTTTCAGGATCTATTTCACCGGGCTCACCGCCCTGCTTTTCACCTTTCCCTCACGGTACTAGTGCACTATCGGGCACGAAGAGTATTTAGCCTTGGCGGGTAATTCCGCCAGCTTCCCTCAACGCTGCCTGCCGTCGAGGTACTCAGGGTAAACCAAAAGAAAACAGGTTTTTTTCGCCTACGGGGCTTTCACCCTCTATGGCGGTTCATTCCAGAACCTTCGGCTAAAAACCTGTTTTCTTTATAAAAGGCGGTTTACCCTACAACCCCTAAGGTTAAAACCTTAGGTTTGGGCTCCTCCCCTTTCGCTCGCCGCTACTCAGGGAATACCTATTGGTCTCTTTTCCTCCGGGTACTGAGATGTTTCACTTCCCCGGGTTCGCCTCCGCTTTGAAGCGGATGATCTCGGTTCACCGAGATCAGGTTTCCCCATTCGGAGATCTCGGGATCACAGGTCGCTAGGCACCTCCCCCGAGCTTATCGCAGCCTAGCCGCGTCCTTCGTCGCCTCTTCGTGCCAAGGCATCCACCCTTAGCCCTTTACCTTCTTTTGAGGTGCAAAGAACTGTACTTTGTTTTTTCAGGACAATCTTAAACCAACTTTAAAGAGAGCATTCCTTATCAACAATTCTTTACATTATATAGTTTAATGCAATCTAATAAATTTTCCCTTCTTTAGATAATTATAACCTTATTTAAATATTATTTCAAGATCTTTAAATTATTCTAAAAGTTTTTCCTTAACCTTGGTTAAAAGTTCCTTAGCTATTTCTTGGCCACCTAAGCCAAATGCTAAACCGAAAGCAATAGATAAAGCTAAAACAATTCCTCCGATTATAAGTCCTATAATTTCTCGAGTAATTCCTAATTGATATAAAGCATTAGCAATACCGAAAATAACAACTGCATAAAATACTACTTCTGAAGCTTGTCGAGCTCCCTTGAGCTCTAAACCTTTAAACCATACATAACTTACGCGTCTTAGAAAGTCTCCCAAGAATAAAGAACCAACAACTATCAAACCAGCAATTAAGGCTGTTGGAAGATAAGCGATAATTTGTTCTATAAATTGGTTGATTCGAAACCAACCCAAAGTATCGAAAGCTGACATCCAAAAGAGGACCCAAACGACCCAGAATACAAGAGCTCCTAAAAACTCCTCTGTTTTTAAAGCAACATTTGCTTTTTCTAAAAATTTTCCAAAACCTGCTGAGCTTAGAAATTCATTTATTTTTAATCTTTCAACAACAAATCTTACTACAAACTCAATAGCTTTAGCTACCGCAAATCCTATAATTACAACAACTACAGCGATTGTTAAATGAAGTATACCATCAATAAGTCTTTGACCGTAGCTTAACCAATAAAACCCTAAGGTTTCTAATGGCGATTGTGCAGAAAATTGTGGTTGGATAGGCATCTCGTTTCCTTATTGAAGCGAAATCCGATTAGCCGTTTCGGCAACCGGATTTGGAAAATTTAATTAATTTTAAAATTTTAACATAGATTAAAAAAATATTTTTAGAAACTGTGGATAAGATAGTCTTGATTTTTAACATTTTTGGGTTATAATTTTATAATAAAAGAATGAATAAGTTACTTTTTGAAAAAATTAATTTGTATAAGAAGTTCATTGTCGCAACCCCGGTATAGCGGGCCTATTTGGTTTTTTATTTTTTTAAAATAACCATATAAAACCAAATAGGCCCCAAGAAAAGGGGCCTTTTAAAATTTTGTAACCATGAACGAAATGCAAATTTTAGAAAAAATTAAAGAGATAAGGTCCATAGATATTAACCCAATTAAATTAAAAGAATACTTTAATAAACTGACACCTCAAGAAATTGAGGTTTCTTTAGATTTTCTAAAAAATTTAGACTTTTATAGGTTTAAAATCGAAAATTTTGAAATTTCTAATGAAGAATCTATGAAAAATCTATTCTTAGTTTTAGCTCTTAAAAATGAAATTAAAAATAATTTTGAAGAACCCAAAAAGGTTGAAGTAGAACTTTTAAAAGCTATAAATTCCTTAGAAGAAGAAACCAAATATAAAACTGTAAAGATATATCTTAGTAAGGGAATCCATATTTTAAAAAGCAATATAGATGATATTGAATTTAAATATAAAAAAATTATCTTAAAACACTTTCATGATTTAGGTGGATTTGAAAACAGTATATGGGGAATAAAAATTAATTATGATTTATTTTTAGATTTAACTAAAAATATAGACTATTCTCTGGTAGAAAAATTGGAAAATAAAATAAAAGTTGTAAACAAAGATTCTTTTATTATGCTTATAAACCTATTTTAAGAAAAAGATAACCAAACCACTAATAATTAAAGCCAATAAAAATCCTATAAAAATCACCTTGAGATCAGCTATATTAAAAATATTTGCGGGTTGTTTAATTTGGAAAGAAGGATTATAAATATTTTCATCAAAGGCTAAGTTTTCTTTTTGATTATTTAAAGGGGTTTTTAAAGTTAAATTTTTTTCTTCAATTTCTTCACTAAAGATATTTTCTTTGCCAGGTGTTGGAATTGTCCATCGCCATTTCCCATATTCGTCTCGAGCAAAACTTTTACCTTCAGGTGCCTTTCCTGTATATTTGATTGAAAACAACTCTTTTTCTTTTCCAAGCAAAATTGTTATTTCTTCTCCTTTATTTTTAATATTAAAATTTAATTCTTTTTTAGAAAAAACCTTAAATTCCTTAGGTTTAATCACCCCAAAAAGTCTATGGGATTTATTTCCAATTTTTAAAAAAATTTTATTTAAATCTAATTCTTCATCACCTTCATTATAAATCTCAATAAATTCATCCTCATCTTTACCATAAGGATTGGGTAAGAATTCAGTAATCAATAAATTAGAATAATCTGGTTCTTGAATTTCAGTTATTTCTTGTTTGGATATTTCTTCTTTTATAGTTGGAGTTGATGTTTCCTCTTTTAAACTTAAAAAGTTTTCAGATGAAGTTGTAACTTGAATATCTTTTTGTTTATTAACCAAAGGCTCAGGATAAATACAAGGTTTTCCATTTTTAAAATTACCTTCCTTAATAATTCCACTTTCAGAAATTAAACTATAACCATTACCATTAGCTCCTAAGGAAGATGAATACTTAAACTCTGCTAAAGTATTTTTATTTTTATCTAAAATCTTAATTTCTCCTTCTTTATTTTTTAAAGTAAAAGATGATTCAACTATTCGACAGTTTATTTGAGAGTATTCTTCTAAAAATTTATTTTTGTCTTGAACAAAAATTATTATTTCATTTCTTCTCCAAATAAAATTTTCACCTTTCAATAAACGATTTTTACCGTCATAAATCCTCCACCCATTTCTTCCCGTTAAAACTTCGAAATCATTACCTAAATTAATTGCTTCAAACCACTCGCGATCTTTATCATTACCTTCTGGATTATACATTACTTCAGTAATTAAAATTTGAGCTGAGCTTATAAAAGGAAAGAAAAGCAAAAGGAAAAATAACCTTAATAACATTATTTACTAAGAAGCGGTTGTTTTGAGTTTTTTTCTAAGTTTTTTCTCAGATAGAGTTCTGATAAAGTATAGTTTAGCTCTTCTTGTTTTTGCTTGGCCTAAGATTTCAATCTTTTTTATGATTGGAGAATGGTATGGATAAATTTTTTCAATATATTGTCCAGCCACTTTTCCTCTTACAACAAAGGTTTTGTTTAAACTATTTTTATTTCTGACAGCGATAATTATTCCTTCAAATGGAGCAACTATTTCTTTACCCTTTTCTTCGAAAATTTGCCACACTCTAACAGTCATTCCCGGTTTAATTTCAGGCAAATCTTTTCTTTTAAATTTTGTTCCAAATTGCTGAATTAAAGACATTTGCCCCGGGAGGGATTCGAACCCCCGACCTCCTGCTTAAAAGGCAGTTGCTCTACCAGCTGAGCTACCGGGGCTTAAATTGGACCGGGAGGGAATCGAACCCTCAACCTCCGGTGTGCAAAACCGGCGTTCTTCCATTGAACTACCGGCCCTTAAAGCATTTTAAATTATATCAAAATTTAAGTACTTAGTTAAGACCTCAGGAACTTTTATATGACCATCTTTTGTTTGGTAATTTTCAATAATTGCAATTAAAGTTCTTCCAATCGCTAAAGCAGTTGCATTTAAAATATGAACATATTCTAATTTATTTTTCCTTTTAAATCTAATGTTTAATCTTCTTGCTTGAAAGTCAGTTGTGTTTGAACATGAATGTGTTTCTCGGTATCTATTTTCGCTTGGAATCCAAGCTTCAATATCAAATTTTTCTGCAGTCGGATGTCCTAAATCTCCTGTACAAATATGTAAAACCCTATAGGGAATTTTTAAAGCTTGCATCACATATTCTTCAACTGCTAATAAAAATTTATGTTCCTCAACAGACATTTCTGGCAAAGCAAAAGATACCATTTCTAATTTATCAAATTGATGGACACGAAATATACCCCGAGTATCTTTTCCATAACTTCCTGCTTCTCTTCGAAAACAAGTTGAAAAACCTAAAAATCTTATTGGTAAATTTTTAATATCAATTATCTCATCTTTAAAATAAGGAACAAGTGAATGTTCTGCAGTCCCAACAAGTACTAAGTTATCCTCAAGTATTTTATATACCTCAATATCACCAGAATCTACATAACCTAAAGACCACATTATTTCTGGTTTAATCATAACTGGAGGAACAATAGGAATAAAAGTTTTAGTTTCCACTTTTAGATTATTTTCTTTAATAATTTTTTCAATTACATCCAAGTTTGTTAACTCATCAAAAATAAACTTTACTAAAGCAAACTCTAAAATTACTAATTGATTTTTTAAATAACCAAAACGAGGTCCTGAGATTTTACTTGCTCTTTTAACATCAATAAGATCTAATTCTTCAGCTAAAGTTAGGTAATCTTTGATTTTAAAATCAAAATTTGGTTTCTCGCCTACTTCTTTTAAAACAACATTATCTTTTTCATCTTTACCTACAGGAACCCATGGAAAGGGAGGATTAGGTATTTTTCTTAAAATTTCGTAGACTTCTTTTTCCAAAGTATCTAAAGCCTCCTCTAAGATTTTAATTTCTTTTTTGATATTTTTAAGTTTTTCTTTTTCCTGAAGTGATATATTTTTTTTAGAACTACTTTTCAAAATATGCCTTAATTCATCTCTTCTTTGTATTAATTTATTCTGCTTCTTTTTTTTCTCAATCAAAGTACCAATATCAACAAAGACATTCTTTTTTAAACAAGCCTCTTTAAAATAATCTGGGTCTTCTAAAACTTTTTTTATGTCTACCATTTTTATAATTATACAATGCGAATAAAAAATAACTTTCGTAAAGTAATTAGATTTTTATTTATTATCTCTTTTTGTTTTCTGCTATTATCTATTCTTTTTCAATTAAATTTTACTTTAAAAGAAAATTCAAAAGTTTTAGGAAAAAAGAATTTGTTATTGTTCATTTTAACGAAAAAATTGATGGTCAAAAAGATTTTTGAAGATGAGAGCGATGTTATAAAAGTAAATTTTAAAATAGATTTTAAAAAATTAGAGATTATTGTTGAAAAACTTAAAGATGAACCTGTAGCTATAATATGCTCCAAAGAATGTTTTTATTTAAGCAAATATTCTTATATTTATAAACCAAAGGATAATCGTTTTTCAATTAATAGAATAAAAATTTTTAGCGCTAATCCTGTTTATGAAAATTCTTATCTTTTACCAAATATTACTTTAGCTTTGGCAAAAATTTTTGAGTATTCAAATCTAAAACTACTTCCTTTAAAAGAAGTTTATATCCTTTCAAACCTTGATTTAAAAATAAGAACTCAAAATTTTTATTTCTTAGTTGACCCTTTCCAGGATATTAATCAGCAATTAAAAAAGTTATCTTTTTTTCTGGATAACTACAAAAATTCTCCTTTTTCACAAATAGATCTTCGGATCCCTCAAAAAATTTTTTTTAAATAATTTTATTTTTTAGGAAGGCATTCTCGATGATATACAGGCCTTTTTAGATTTCCATTCTCATCACGATAGGGATCAAAGGGAAGTTCTTTGATCTCCTGACCACATTTTTGACAAACCCATTTTTCTCCAGGTTTTGGCCTATACATCCTCCTTCCACTTCTTCGAGACTGCATAAAAAAAATTAATTAATAACCGACAAACTCTAATTATAACAATTAAATCTTAAAAATCAAATTATAGTAATTTCTCCTTAAGGAAAACAATAATTTTTTCAATTAAATCGCTATCTAAAAGATCAGTCCCGTGGGCTTGACTGTCTAAAATATAAATAGTTGAAGAAGGTGTAAGTTTTTTAAATAAATCTAAGGAAGTTATACTTTGTAAATCATTCCTGCCAATTATTACTAAAATTTTATTCTCAAAATCTTTTTTCAAAAATTCTTCTATCTTAATTCCCCGATAATTAATACCCGGCGAAAGAAGAACAACTGCTTTAATTAATTGATTTTGAAAAAGAAATTGTAAAGATAAATTGGCTCCAATACTTGCTCCTATTAAAAATTGATTTTCAATCGGAAAACCTTCTTTTTTTAAAAATTCACTTGCAGCTTTGATATCATAAATTGAAGCTTGGTGCTCATCATCAGTAAAATTTTTATAGTTCAAAAAACCTTTAGTTGAGTTAATGCTTTCGCCATGCCCTCTTAAATCAATTGCTAATGCTGAGTAACCTGCTTCTTGCAATTTTTTAGCTAAATTAACAAAACTTTTTCTATCCGAAGGCATCATATGAATTAAAATTCCAGCAAATTTACTATTAGGAGCTTGATAATAGTCAGCTACGATTTTTACTCCATCTTCAGTTTCAAAAGAAACAGTTTTTATATTAGATTGTAAATTTCCTAATTTTGGTGATGTTATTTCAATATTACCTTGATTCCTTCTTTCAATTGATTTTGAAAGATATTGTCTTATAAAAAGAAAAGAAAGAATTAACAAAATAAGCAAAAGTACTAAACCGAAAATAAGAATATTTATTTTCTTACTCATTCGATTTGCGGGGGCGACGGGATTTGAACCCGCGACCTCAGCCTTGACAGGGCTGCGCGCTAACCAGGCTGCGCCACGCCCCCTTAATTAATAGGCCTTTATAAATTATTATAATAATTTCTAGTAAAAATGTTAAACAAAAAATCCTTTACCTTAATAGAACTTATTATTGTCTTAGCTATTATAGCTAGCTTAACAGCTATCCTCCTTGTTATTATTAAACCTACTCAATTTTTTAAAAATGCTCGTGATACTCGAAGAATTGTTGACCTTAAAAGAATAGATGAATTAATAAATACAATGACAGCT
>CALIVE010000064.1 GCA_938048445.1 Minisyncoccota bacterium
CATTAGTTGCGCCTTCAGCAAATTGGGAAGGTTATGAGCCAGCAAAAACAATTAATGAAGCTAAGAAATATTTTGGAAATAAAGTTGTTTATTATGATAAGGGAGAAATTAAAGGACAACCATCAACTTTAATCAAACTAAGGGATGAAAAAGTTGAAATCTTAAGAAAAGGCGCTGGTATGTTAAAATTTTAGTAAATGAAATTATCTATTTATCGACAAATATTAAAAGACAAGATAGACAAGATCGGTACCAACTATGAAAGACTGAAAGAGATTCTTGATAATTTTGATAAAGTTTTAAATAGTTGTGAAGCAAAATGTACAGATATAGCTAAAGCATCCGGTAAAGATTATAAACAAGCTAGAGTAGCTATCGTCGGAAGTTTATTTTCTTTTGGTGTTTACTATACTCTTTTAAAGATAAAAGATTTTAATAGATTACCTTCTGATTTACAATTATCTCTTTCTAAAAACCATCCACTCATAAAAGAACATGCCATTATAAAAATTGGGAATGAAACATTAAAGCCTGATATGGATTTATTAATTTTCAGCGAAAAACCTTATACTCCAATAATTATATTTAGTTTAAAAACATCACTTAGAGAACGAGCGGGTCAATCACATAGATGGAAATTGGTTTTAGATATAGCACAATATTGCGATATTTTAAAGAAAAAATACAATATAAATTATAAAGCTGAAAGAGAGATAAAATTTGGTTTTATTACAACAAATTTTTATAAAGAATTATTTGAACCACAATATAGAGCTACTATTACTTTTTTTGACTATGTTTATATAGCCAGAAAAGTAGAAAATTTAAAACCTCCTATAAAAAGATTGAGTGAAATAATAAATGATTTAAATAATACTTTTTAGTCTTATTATTTAGGCCTTATAAAGTCTAACAAATATTCAAAAGTAGCTCCCATTGTAATATAATTAGTGGGCCAGCCGAATATCCCTACCTTATTTACTAATTTTCTTTTATCCCATATTATTATATTTTTTAATTCATAGCCTACTTCTTCCATAGCTTTTATTATCATGGCATGGAGGGGAATTCTTTTATTATTTTCCCATAAGTCGTTAATGTTAATCACACAATGAGCCCCAGGCTTTAAAAGAGGAAGAATATTTTTAAAAATTTCTTGTAAAGCTATGATATAAGTATCAGGATCCATAGTGCCTAAATCTCTATTATGTTGAGAATATTGTTGAACCTTTAAATAATGTTCATTTTTTCTTAAATTACTCCGAAGACTTTTATTCAATCTCGGTTTATTTAACATATTAGCGTACGGGGGAGATGTTACACATAAAGCTACAGTATTTTTTTCTAAATATTTGTTAATATTTATAGCATCATCGCAAATTGCTATTTGTTTTGTTTCTGATTTAAAAAGCTTTTTTTCTTTATTTACTCTCTTATTAGCTAACTCTACATATTTTTCGTTTAAATCAAAAGCTACAGCATTTCTTTCTAGATCTTGAGCAGCTATTAAAGTTGTTCCTGTTCCTCCGAAAGGATCTAAAACAAGTTCACCTTTATGGGTAAAAAGCTCGATACATCTTTTGGGTAATTCGATAGGGAAAACAGCTGGGTGAATATTTTTATCGCGAATGTCTCTTTTTTCGTAAAAGAATTCCCAAATTCCAACCTGATATTTAACCCAACTTTTTGCATCTAAGCAAGAAAGCTTATTCTCAGGACAGGAACAAATTTTTTTATAGCCTATTTTAAGTTTTTTGTTTTTGGAATCGATTTCTAATTTTTTTATTTTATTTTGAATTGGTATATTGCTTTTCATTTTCTTAATTTTATTATAATATACTTTTCTTTTTGAAGATTTAATCCTCAACCTTCAAAAAAGGAAGAAAAACTAAAATTGCTAAACTTGTAATTCCGGAAATAATAATTAAAGGAGCTAAACCGATTTTTGCAAAAAGCCAACCACCTAAAGCTTCAGAACCCATCAAGCCGACATTAATTACTGAAGTTATAAAAGCAAAAATACTACCAGCTAATTTAGGATCAGTCTTTTGAGCAGCGAAGGTTAACATTGTTAAAAAGAAAATCATTCCTAAAGCACCAAAAACTAAACTATCGATAATTGCTAAAATTCTTGCTAAATATAAATTTTGTTTAATAAAATCAGTCAGATAAATCAATGACCAAAAAGTTAAAATTCCTCCAAGAAAAACTGACCAGAATAAAAGTTTTTTAAATTTAACAAATTTTGCCAAAAAATTAAAGCTTATTGCTCCTATTGCGGAACCAATCGCACTCAGTGATGCTAAGGTTCCTAAAAATATTTTTGAAAATTTTAAGACATCAACTTGATAATAAAACATTGGCGCACCAAAAGATGGTGAAAATCTCCATAAAAATAAAAATAGATTCACTAAAAGAAATTCTTTAGTCAATACTGCATTTTTGAAGTTTTCTTTAAATTCTTTAAATCTTAAAACAGGTTCTTCTTCAGTTTTTCTTAAAAGAACTAAAGTAGTTAAAGCAATTGATAAAGGAAAGAAGATAGCAATACCAAAAGTTGTCTGAGCTCTTAATTTTTCAGCTGCTAATCCTCCAGCAAATCCAGTAATTATCTGAGCTATTGAAACAGCTAACCATTGAACTGCTTGAAACTCAGCTAATCTTTTCTCTTTTTTACCAATTTCAATCATTAAGGCATCAGCTACAACATCTTGAAATGCATAAGCAAAAGAAGAAAATGTTAAGATAATCAAAAGTAACCAAACTGTATAATTTTGAGTAAAAGATAAAATTAACCAACAAAAGGCAGCCAATAAACTTGTTAAAACTAAATAACTTTTTCTTTTGCTACCAAAAATAGGGATTAAATCAGAAATTAGACCCCATAATGGTTTAATTGCCCAACCTAAAATTGTAATTGCGCTGAAATAAGCAAGTTGAGTTGCAGTAAGTTTTAATGTTTCTTTAAGTAAAAAATTCAAAGTTAAATTTGGTAGCGATGAAAGGCCATTGGGTGAGAAGAAATAAACTAAAGCGAAAATAATTAAATATCTTACATTTTTTAACATTACTATATTATAAAATAGGAGAAAAAATCCACCAATCAATTATAGATTCTCCACTTTTAATAAAAGATATTTAAAATTAATTGATTTTTAATCTCTTGAAATTAATTTATAATTCTTTATTATTTTATTATTTTTTAATTATTAATCACAACTTAGATAAAGGTCAAATTAATTAAAAAATATAAGATGGACAAAGATTTAAAAATTACTATTATTATTGGAATATTTCTTTTTATTATTGCTTTATTTTGGTTTGTTTATAAATATGGTTCAAGTATAGTTTTGCCTCAACGCACTTTTTCAATTTCAGTTGAAGGTAAAGAAGTGGCCATTCCTAACATTGCTGAATTTAAAATTGGTTTAATTAGTGAAGGAAAAGATTTAGTTAATGTTCAAAATGAAAATACAGAAAAATTTAACAAAATTATGAAATTTTTAAAAGAACAAGGAATTGATGAAAAAGATATTAGAACAGAAAATTACTCAATAACTCCTAAATATAAATACGATAAAACAACGGAAATAGTTGGTTATACTGTTAGTCAAAATATATCAGTCAAAGTTAAAGATTTGAATAAAGTTGGAGTAATTTTAGCCGGAGCAGTTAAAAATGGAGCTAATAATATTTATGGTCCAAATTTTACAATCGAAGATGAAAGTGTTTATTTAGACCGAGCGAGAGAAAAAGCAATAAAAGAAGCAAAAGAAAAAGCTGAAAAGATTGCTAAAAGTGCAGGTTTTAAGTTAGGCAAAATTATAAATATCAGCGAGTCTTTAGTTACTCCAATGCCACTATATCTTAAAGGAGAAATGGGCGGGACGATGCCAATACCCTCGATTGAACCAGGTTCACAAGAAATAAAAGTTCTAATTACCGTTACTTATGAAATTAAGTGATTTCATTTAAATTTAAGAATTCGATTCCATAGGAAGTATGCTGTATAATTTTATGATAAAATGAGAAAGTATATATTAATATTTTTATTAATCCTTTCAATCATTTGTCTAACTTTTTTCTGGAGTTCTTATTTATTCTCAGATCTAATTTTTTCTCTTGAAAGAGATAACTATGATATTTTAGAGTTTACTGCTTTGAGTGATTTTATTTTCATATTTCTTATTGGGGTTGTCTTTATTTTAAGCAAATTAGCTTTTTTAAAAAATTATCTTAATAAAATTTTTATTAATTCCCAAATTTACCATCAAATCAATTTTACCTCGCGACTTCAAACTCGAGCTCCTCCTTTCTAATTAATTGAATATTTTTACTTCGAATTATTAATTAAATTTGGTCATCATTAAAAATTAAAATACTAAAATGAGAAACTATCTAACTCTTTTAACCTTAATCAT
Organism: Minisyncoccota bacterium; assembly: GCA_938048445.1. Taxonomy (GTDB): domain Bacteria; phylum Patescibacteriota; class Minisyncoccia; order UBA6257; family HR35; genus CALIVE01. The sequence goes on from CALIVE010000064.1 coordinate 4,422, forward strand.
CCTTTTAGCTTCGCAATTAACATTCGCTCAAGTTGTGCCACCAACACCACTTCAACAAGATAAAGCTTCTTTAAAGATTCAAAAAACCCATCCTTCTTCAAAAGAAGTTAAAAAAAGAGAAGTCTCGAAAGAAAAAAAGATGAAAGCCTTTAAGTCTTCTACAGCAACTCCAGCAACCACTACTCCAGAGGCTTATAAAGCTTGTGTTGGTAAGCAGGTCAGCGCATTAACAATTGAAATGAGAGCTAAGAAAAAAGAAGCATTAAATGAATTCAAGACCGCTTATAAAAATGCAACAACTACTGAGGCTAAAAAAGAAATTAAAAAGGTTTACACCCGAAAAATAAGAGAAATTAATAGATGGTTCAATCAAGAGGTAAGAAGAATTAAAGCAGAGTGTAGAAGCTCAATTTCTCCTGCTGCAACTACAACATCCGCTACTTCTACAACTACAACAACTCCAACTACAACAGAAGAAACTACTTCTCAAACAGAATAAACAATCTTAATTAAGAAATTTATTTAAAAAAGGTCGAAAGTTTCTTCTTTCTAATCGTTTTAGGGTAAGATTTTTAAATAGTGGATTAGAATAATCCAACGATTTTTTACCTTTATGGGTTGTTGTGATAAATTGTTTTTCTGTATAAATAGCAAAAACTGCGCGAACAAATTCTTGATATAAGAAGTTATTTGTATGGAAATAATCATTGTAATCACAGCTTATTTGGAGATTCTTTAAATCTCTCAGAATTACATTACTAAAATAATCCAAAATTTTACTTGGATTGATAAAATGAACCAGATGTTCTTTAGGAATTTTATAAAAATTAAAAATGAGATCCAATATTTTCCGATCTGTTTCGTTTAATTTTCGTTTTTTTAAAAAATTTGAGACCGCATTCGAGAGCTTAAAAACAGTGGAACCACTATAATGCATACAAATTGGAAATCGGACAGAAAATCCTTGATTGCGTTTCCATCTAGCCCAAATATCAGCAAGTGCAAAAATTCTTGCATAGCTTAGACTTAAAGGGCACACCGGATGCATATGAGCAATATCGAGGAAATATTTTTTCTTTCCCATATCTTATATAAATAACTGACTTATACTTTCAAAAATTTTTTGATGTCCTTGTTCATTAGGATGAAGACCATCCTCAGAAAGCAATTCTAAATAGTTGGATTTTATCCACTCATCAAATATACTTATGAAAATAATACCTTCTTTCTTACACTCCTCGTTAATTATTTTTTCATAGATTTTAATTTTCTCATTTAAAAAATAAACATTCTCTAGGGGTGCTGTTTTTTGTTCATCAACAGGAGTTAACCCAATAAAAATTATATGGCCAGTATATTTTCTTGCATTTGCAATTAATAAACTCAGGTTGTTTCTAAAATTTTTTTCGTTTGTTGTTGGATTATTTTTAGACCCAATGCATTTTGTATCATTTATGCCTATTGCAAAAATAATAGTAGACTGGTCATCAGGGTATACCTTTTTACATCTTACTTCAGCTTCAACCAGGAATCTTTTAATTACTTCATTGGTTGAATCCCCCGGGATACTTAAATTATGAACTAAA
>CALIVE010000065.1 GCA_938048445.1 Minisyncoccota bacterium
TGTTCTTAATTTGATTAATAATGTTTTTGTCAAAAATATGTGAGATCCCGTTAAAAAAAGGAGAAAACTCATACACTGAAGAAAGATTCATGACAAATTAGAAATGATAATTCAAAATTACTTATTTAAATATGTCCAGCCCTGCACTCCGCCAATTTCCCAGTTTTCAGGATTAACCACTATAAAGCCTTTCCAATAACCACCACTTTTTCCAATATATGGTTTGTATTTACCACTTCCATCAACCCATTTAAAATCGCCAGTTGCGTCAGTAGGACCACCTTTACCAGAGTAAACTGCTTTTAGAAAATCACCAGATGAATCAGTAAAAACACATGTTCCTGAAAAATCACCGATCCCTTTTTCCAGATTTATTTTATAAACTGAGGGACACTTTACCGTAGATTTATGTAATGAATGACTTGAATCATCAGAATAGAAAACAGCATTAACCATTCCGTTATAATGGTCAAATCCATCATCACCTTTACTAAATTTACCAATAACAAAAAATGCAAAATCTCCCACCGGAGCATATTTATTTTGTAGAAACTCTTCAATATTCTCCGCTTTCAAGCTATTGATGTTGAAGAGAAAGAATATGTAAAAAAAGAACCTAAAGAACATTGTTAAGATAGATATAAAAATTCCAATTTTACCAGATCATAATAATGATACTAACAATTATCTTTGTATTAATAGTTTTAATATTTTTACTAAGTTGTTCAATAATGGTAAATGTTCTATCTAAGGTAAAACAAGAAAAAAGAGATACGAGGCCTTTTATTTATGTTTTCTCTTTTTTCTTGTTTATTTTTATTATTTTATTAATAAATTTTTAGAGATCTATAGAGGTAAAAAATTTCTAATTATTGGAGCAATTTTTTGAAATAACAGAATCGGACTTAATCCGATCCTAGTTAAAAAAATCATTACAATTGATATAACAACACAACCTATTACAAAAAATATTAACTTATTAATAATTTTACTTTTTTTATTTTCTGTCTTAATGAATAGTTTCAATATCATTAATACAATTAAAGAAAATATACAAACTGTAAATATTAGTCTGAACAAATTAAATTATTAAAAGTAAAAATAAAATCCTAACACAACATAAAAACTATAGTGATTATTTTTATTCATACTGAAGTAATTAAAATGTTTAATTTATATAAAAATTTATATAAACTCGAAATTATTGATTAATATCATGAAAGGTTTAAATTTTGAAATTATTTAGCTTTTCTCCTGCCCCAAATGGTCGAAGAGTAACTGCATTTTTAAATGAGAAAGAAATAGAGCTTGATGTTGTAGAATTAAACGCAAGAAAAGGAGAGCAATTACAAGAGCCTTATAAATCTATGAATACTTTTAATTGTATTCCATTCCTTCAATTAGATGACGGAACTGTGATTTCAGAATGCTTATCCATTTGTAGATATTTAGAGGGAATTTATCCAAGTATTCCGCTTTTTGGTGAATCAAATAAAGAACAAGCAATTGTTGATATGTGGTGCCGAAGAATTGAACTCGATGCGTTAACTCCTCTCTTTTATGCTGTTCGAAATACTGTTCCATTATTTAAATCTCGTGTCCTAGCAGGTTCTAGGATAGAGATTAAGCAAGAAAAGATTTTTCTTGAAAGAGCAATAGATATGATCAACCTATTTTTTAGTAGGGTCGAGAAGGATTTTAGCGGTAAAGAATTTATCTGTGGAGATTTTTTTTCAGTAGCCGATATTTCAGGCTTTTTTGTTTTTACCACAATGAATATGCTAAAAATCGACATTCCAGACCATTGTAATAATGTTAAAAAATGGAGAGATACGCTTTTTAAGCGTAAATCATTACAGTTTGATTAGGATTTCACTTTTTTTATATTTTTGTGCAGTTTTCACCTTGTATTAAAGAAAAAAATCTATCTGAGACCTTATTGTCCATATTGTTTTTACTGTACCATTCAACATGTTTTTGGTGATTGTTACCTTTAATTTTAATCCCCCATAAAGCTTTGTCACTATTTGGTATGAATGCGTATCTAATATCTGAAATCATATTATTTTTTTTATCAAAATAAACATAACCGTTGGAAAACCAAATAAATTTTTTAACATCCTCATAGAGAACACTGTTTTTTTTGAAATTTTGAAGAATTTCATTAGGGGTTTCCTTTATCAATGTAGTACCATTACAGAAGTATGAAAATTTAGAAGTATTCACGGCATCAATATAAAATTTATTTTCGTGTACATAAATTGTTCTCCACAATATAATGTTTCCAAAACTTGGTTTAATAAGGATCTGAGTTGCTTTGTGATTTCTCAAATTTATCGTATCGTTTAATGCATTCAAAGCCCTATTTTTTTGTGTCAAACAAAGAAAAAAATACAATAAAATCCAAATTATTGGCAGAAAATAAAATATTCTTTTTTTTAAGAAAAAAGATAAAGCTAGAAATAATATTAAGGTGAAAGTAAAGACTGGATCTACAACTGAAATTAAATTCCACGCTATTCTTTCATTGGAAAAAGGCCAAAAAAGAAGGGTTCCATAGGATGTACATGCATCCAAAAGTCCA
>CALIVE010000066.1 GCA_938048445.1 Minisyncoccota bacterium
AAATGTTGCTTTTAAATAATTTATTTTTAAATTTTTTCTCGTCTTATCTTTTTTTGCTAATTTTATATATTCATCAACCATCCAATCCATAATTTTTGAATTAGTATTAACATCTGGAGCTGGAATGTCCTTATCAGGTCCAATAAAATCATAAATTTTTCTTACATATTCTCGGGATAATCTTTCAAGTTCTTTTTCTGATAAAGTTTTCGGATCAACCTTAATTCCTCCTTTAGCTCCTCCTAAAGGCAAACCAACAAGAGAGCATTTTAAGGTCATAAGTAAAGCTAAAGTTTTTACCTCATCTTCATCAACCTTGGGAAAATACCTAATCCCACCCTTATATGGTCCTAAAAAATTATTATGTTGAACCCGATAACCTTCATAAATTTCTAATTCACCATTATCTCTTTTAAGAGGTATATTAACCTTAATTATCCTTTGGGGATTTTTTAAAATTTCAAAAATTTGTAAAGTTTCCTTTTTTTGATTCTTTAGAATATCAATTACTTTTTTTAATTTTTCTAATGTATTTTCATAAATGTTCATATTTAATGATTATAACTACTTAACAAGTCATTCTCAAAGCTTAATTAAATTTATTATAATAATATAGTTTATAATAAAAAATGGAAATGCAAAATTTTATCTCCAATATTTCACTTCTAACAAAAATTTTTACTTTTAAAGATCTTTTAGATGTAGTTTTTACCTCTATTTTCCTCTTTTTATTTTTCTATTTCTTCGTACAAGTAAAAGCAAGGCGATTTTTAGTTATAATTTCTGTATTTTTCTTAATTTACTTTTTAACAAAAATTTTTAACCTATCAATCACTCCAGCTTTTCTAAATTATTTTACAAGCTTTGGTTTGGTTTTGTTTTTCATAGTTTTTCAAAAAGAAGTTAGAAGATTCATTTTCAGCTTAAAGATTCCATTAATTTCTTTTAAAAAAATTCATAGACATGCTAAAGAAGAATCAATTATTTATGAAATTTTGGAAGCTTTAGAATATTTTCAACAAAATAAAATTGGAGCAATTTTAGTTTTTAAAAATATTGATGAATTAACAGATATCACTTCTGGTGGAATACCTATTAATAGTGAAATAAATTCTAAAATTCTAATTTCAATTTTCCAAAAAAATTCTCCTCTCCACGATGGTGCGGTTATTATTGATAAGAATAAAATCAGATACGCTTCAGTTATATTACCCCACTCTGACCATTTGCCACCTTCTTTGCCAGAGGGCACAAGGCATCGTGCAGGTATAGGGATCACTGAAGAAACAGATGCAGTATCTGTTATTGTTTCAGAAGAAACAGGTAAAATTTCATTTGCTCAACAAGGAAAGTTTTATCACGATGTTTCTTTAGATTTTATTAGAGATAGATTACTCGAATATTATGAAGCTCCACAAAAAAAGGTATCTATAAAAACATTATTAAGTTTTCAATCGTTTTTTTTAATTTATTTACTTGCCTTTTTGTTTTCTTTATTGCTTTGGATAATTAATAACCTAAATAAATTTAAGTAAAATTTCTATAAAATCATTAAAATTGCTCCTAGAGTAATTAAAATTGCTCCCAATAATTTATAAGCTGTTAATTTTTCTGCTAAAAATAAAACTGAAAAAATCAAAACAAAAACAACACTCAATCTGTCTAAAGCAGCAACTCCTGAAGCTGGACCAAATTTTAAGGCTAGGAAATAAAAAAGCCAAGAAAGAGCCCCAGAAATTCCAGCTAAAACAATATAACCTAAGGCTTTATTATTAATCGTATTTAAAAATTGAAATTTACCTAAGGTAAAAGAGACAATAATTAAAAATAAAGCCATTATAATTGCCCTTACTGTAGTCGCTAAAGTTGTATCAATACCAGAAACTCCAATCTTACCAAAGATTGCTACTAATGCTGCAGTTATTGCTGAAAGTAAAGCAAAAATTATCCAACTCATTTTGATTCCTCCCATTTTTCAGCGTTTTCAACTATATCACCTTCTTTAAATAAAATTGCTTTTAAGACCTCGCGCCATTTTGGTAATTTTCTCGTTAACCATTCAAGATCAATGGCGAAATGTTCAAATTCTTCCTCTTGAGCATGTTCCATAATTTTTCTTACCTCGGGATCCTTAGTAACTGCAATTCTTTGTTGATACCAATTAATCGCTTCAGCTTCTTCAATTAAAGAAGCTATAACTCGAGCAAAATTTCTTGTTTCTTCATTTAATTCTTCTGGTGGCTCGTGGTATTGATTAAATCCTGCCATTTTTAAAAAATATTTAATAACGACTTTTCTAAAATTATATTGAAAATTATCATTTTATTCAAATATAATTGGAATTTCAACGCTTTCATTATATTGTAATAAACCTGAAGGATTAGATTTTTTAAAAATTAAATAACCTCTTCGACTAAAATGATTTTGAGGTACATTAGGGAAAACAGGATTTTCAAATTCCAATATTCCTTCAAATTCAACAAAAGCAGTTGTCATCCAATCTCCTTTAGCTTGAGCATAACCTTGAGTAATAATCTTTCCATCCCAATCAGTTAAAAAAATCGGAAAAGTAGCTTCAAAAAACCAATTTCCTCTTGCTTTACCAACAACTTTCAAAGGGCTTTTAATTTTTTCGCCGGGTTTTGGAGAAAAAACTAATAAGTTTTTATTATTGATAACATCTTTTTTGGAATTAAAATAAGGTTTTAAAAAATATAGTCCTAGCAAAAGTAAATTCATTAAAAATATTAAAATCAAAAAATTAAAAATTAGTTTATCTTTATAAAAAATTTTCATAAATTTAAATTCTTAATTAATTGAAGATAATTGCAAAAAACGCAATGTGGATGAGGGTTGGGAGGTGTTTCGCTATAATAAACTTCTTTTAAGTTTTCTAAAATCTCGTCGTATTTTTTGTAATCTAAATTTTCTACTAAAATAACATCCCTTTCTTCAACTATTAAAGTTTCTCTTTTAGTTAAATTTTCAAGGTTTTTAATAACATTAAACTTCACTACATAAAAAGCACCATAATCAGCAACATTTTCTCCATTTTTTAAAAGTAAATAACCATAAATTTCTAATTGCCTTTTATAACTATCGTAAATCTGAAAATCCTTACTCAGAGTTGTTTTAAAATCAAAAGGTACGAGATAACCCCTTTTATCAACTAAAAGTTCATCAATTTTTCCATAATAAATAAAATTATGCTCTTGATGATAAAATTCAACTCCTCTATTTCTCCAAGTTTGTAATTTTTTAATATCATTAAAAAGCTCCAAATCAAACTCTTCTAATTTTTCTGGAATTGTAGAA
>CALIVE010000067.1 GCA_938048445.1 Minisyncoccota bacterium
CCAGAAACAACCAAAATTTTTGGTCGATATTTTTTGTAAATAATTTTTGCTAAAAAATTAAGCATCCTTTTAAAAAATTTTAACAAAACTTTTATCCACAAATTTCTTGATTTTTAAAATTTTGATCTTATAATTTTAAAATGATAAAAAAAGTAATCATTTTAATAATAATCATCTCTTTTATTTTTGGAATATTTATTTTTTATAAAAATTACAAAATTGTAAAAGCTCAATCTTCTTCAATAGGAATAGAAATTTATGCCTTAGACCCTTCTCAGAATTGGCAAGCAATTCCTCTTTCTAACGCAATAGATGATATCTATAAAACTCATCCCTTTTCTACTGTAGCCAGTGGAACTCCGTTTAGAATGATTTTAAAAGATGGGGGAAGGGGAAACTTTGATTTCGAAATATGGTCTAAAAATACACGCATTTTTGCAACATCATCAACAAATTGCGGAGCATTAGGGGGAAGAACCAAAACCGAAGGCAACACAGGGCAGGAAAGCTGCATAATCGAAGGATGGTTTAATAACCTTTCAGGTAATTACTCATTTGTAACTTTTATATACAGAAAAGGAGGAGTTACAGCTTCGACTTCTATTTTCATAGTTAATCCTAATTATGGAGGTAGAAATCCTGATATACCTAATAGGCAAGATCAATTTTTTTTAGAACCTATATATACAACAACTGAGCCAACATCAACAATTACTTATACTATTTATAATAATAAAGCTTATTGTATTTCGAGTCTAGCGTCGACATCAAAAAGCACAACAACGCCAGGTGATAGTGGTTTTCAGCACTTTGATTTAGATACGAATGAATTTATTAGTAATTCTGTTGTTAAAACTTCTGTTGTTAAAACCTTAATCCTAAAAGGAGTAAATCCTAGAAGCTATTCATTATCACTAAAATCTAATAATAATAAAGTTTCTTCCTCATCAACTATTCAAGTTTCTTTAGGTGGTGGTGTCTCTCCACCTTTACCGCTTCCAGGCACCTGTCCTGTTGGTTCTCAGGCTTATAATCCAAGTACTAATATTTGTTATCGCTGTTTCTTTGGTTATTGTCAGTATTGGAACCCAAGTGAACAAAGATGGGTAACTACATCAAATAGTGCTTGTGAAGGTGCAGGTTTACGCTGTCGTGCCGGCGGAGTTAGAGAATGATGTTTTATAATTCTTTTTATGAAAATTTTGGGAATTGAAACAACTTGTGATGAGACAGGTATTGCTTTGATAGAGTTTAAAGAGACCAAATTTAGAATTTTATCTCATAAGTTAAGAAGTCAAATAAAAGTTCATTCAAAATATGGAGGAATAGTTCCTATATTGGCTGCTCGAGAACATAAAAAAAACTTACCAATTCTTTTTGATTCTTTAATAAGAGAAATTAAAATTGATTTTAAAAAAGATATTGATTATTTTGCCTTTTCTTATGGTCCTGGCTTGCCCCCTGCTTTAGTTGAAGGAAAAGAATTTGTAGTTAGCTTAGCTAAGAAATATGAAAAGAAAATAATTCCTGTCAATCATTTGATTGCTCATTTTTATTCAGTTCTAATATCTAAAAACAAAATTGGAGTTTGGCAAAAAATTAAAGAAATTCCTTTGCCAGCATTAGGCCTTTTGGTTTCTGGAGGTCATACTATTTTAGCTTTTATTGAAGATTTTAGAAAAATAAAAAAATTGGGTGAAACCTTAGATGATGCTATTGGTGAAAGCTTAGATAAAGGAGCAAGAATTTTAGGATTAGATTATCCTGGAGGTCCAAAATTAGAAAAATTAGCTAAAAAGGGGAGACCTCTATTTAATCTACCTCATCCTTTAATTAATCAGAAAAATTTCAATTTCAGTTTTGCTGGTCTAAAAACAGCCTTTTGGGAATTAGTTGAAGAAATAAGAAAGTATAATAAGTTAGATGAGTTAAAGCAAGATTTAGCTTATTCTTATCAGAAAACAGCTTTTGAGACTGTTATCATAAAAACAAAAAAAGCTTTTGAAAAATATCGACCTAAAAGTATAATAGTTACTGGTGGTGTTATTGCTAATCAATTTTTAAGAAAAATGTTTGTTAAAGTTTTTGGAACAAAAGTTTATTTTCCAGTTAAAAACCTTTCAACAGATAATGGAATAAACATTGCTTTTTCTGGTTATTTTCTATTGGATAAAGCAGTTGAATATAGCAACCTTGATATCGATCCATTGGCAGATATTTAAAAATTTATTATAATTTTTATACAATGCCAAAAACAAAGTCAGCAAAAAAAGAATTAAGAAAGAATTTAAAAAGGAGATTGAGGAATCTAAAAAGAAAGAAGCAGATTAAATTAGCTATTAAAAAATTTTTGAAAGCTTTAGAAGAAAAAAATAGAGAGGAAGCAGAAAAATATTTAAGTTTAGCCTATAAATATCTTGATAAAGCTGCAAAAACTTTTATGCACAAAAATAAAGCATCAAGGTTGAAGTCAAGATTAACTTTAAAATTTAACAAAGTTTTCAGTAAATAACATATTTATCAACCAAGAGTCCATTCTCATCAAAAATTTTTATTTCTTCATATCGTGGTAAATAGAGTTTTTTAACAGGTAAAAATATATACCAAATAGGAAGAGTAAAATTCTCTTTATTTTTATAATTTTCATAACAAGTTCGATAATTCCATTTAGAGTAAATAAAATTTAAGCACCTTAAATCATTTTTTATTTTTTCTAAATTTCGTTGATCAAGACCGCTACACCCAGCTTTTTCTAAAGCTAATATACAATTTAAAGAATAACCTTGCTTTCTCATTTCTAATAATTCTTCTTTTGAAAGTTTTTCACAAACAAAATCAGTTTTTTCTAAAATTTTTTTCAAATCAGGATATGTTTTTAAAAAATAATTGAAACATCTATTAGCCTTAAAATTAACTTCTAAGGGGGAATTACCAACCATAATTTTAGCTTCTTCATTAGGTTTTAAAATTATATTTTCTTTCTTATAGAGTCTATCAGGGTTTATAAACTCTACTCCTTGTGGTATTAAAAAATCTCCTATAGAAGATGTTATTTTCCAATTAGTTATTGATATATCTTTTTGAGAGAAATTTTTTAGTTTGATTGTATCTTTTCCAAGGGAGGTAATTTTAATATCTTGGAAATAGGGAGATATATTAGTTCTGAAAATCAAACCAATAAAAGTAGGGTCATACTCGTTTTTTGAATTTACAGCAGTTACCAAAAGAAGATAATATTGCTGTCTTTTAGGAAGTTCTAAAACCAAATTATTAGATTTTAGAATTTGCCACTCTTTATTTATTGGTAAAAGCAAATAAACAAAATAAAATTTGTCATTGGGATCTTTTAAATTTTTGGCACTAAGTTTAAAATTTATCTTATAGTGTTCAAGATTGGTTAAATCTTTATACTGATGACTTATTGAGGTTTCAATATCTTTATTAGGTTTCAGGGGTATTCCAATTTGAGGCTTTAACACTTGTGCATAACTGAGATCAAAAAGGATAAAAGGTAATTTCTCTTTTTTGGGTTTTGGGAAAAAAGTGCCAGGAGGAACAACACCCTTTTCAGCTGGCTTAATTTCTGTTCTTGGCTTTAATATCGGCACGCTTCCTGTTTTAAAATAAAAATAATATACAAAAGCAGATAAAATTATTAGGATTATAGCAAAGAAGCTTAAAATATCCTCTATTTGGGCCTTTTTCTTCATGTTATAATTATATTTTATGATAAATGTTAAACTATGATAAATGTTAAACAATTGGAAAATTTAATAAGTCAGATAGTTGAGGAGAGAGATTTAGATGAAGAGCAAATAAAAGAAATTCTCCTTTCAGCTTTAGCTGCTGCTTATAAAAAAGATTATCGCCATAAAGAAGAGAAAGTTGAAGGAAGATTAGATCCTATGGGCAAAAGAGTGGAATTTTATTTGACTAAAATAGTGGTTGATGATAAAGATGTTGAAAATCAGAATATAAAATTTAATCCCTATCGACATATTCTTCTTTCGGAGGCTCGTAAAATAAATGAAAATATACAACCTGGTCAAGAAATTCATATTCCTTTAGAATATAAAGATAATTTTAGTCGAGTAGCAGCTCAAACAGCGAAGCAAATAATTTTACAAAAAATAAAGGAAATTACAAAAGAAAATGCTTATAATGAATTTAAAGAAAAAGAGGGCAAAGTTGTTTCTGGAGTTATTCAAAAAATTGATCAAAGAGCAATCTATGTAGATTTAGGGAAAGCTTTAGGGATAATGTTTAAAACTGAAACTATCCCTGGTGAATTTTATAAAATAGGTAATCGAATGAAATTTTATGTTTATGGAGTAGAGAAAAAAGCTGGAGGGGTTGAAGTCTATCTTTCTCGGTCCCATACCCTTTTTGTTCCTGCTCTTTTTATTTTTGAAATTCCTGAAATTAATGAGGGTATTATTGAAATTAAAGGAGTGGCAAGATTCCCAGGTATAAGAAGTAAATTAGCAGTTAAATCAAATGTTCAAGGTATTGATCCTGTAGGCGCTTGTATTGGTCCAAAGGGAGCTCGAGTTTTAAGCATATCTAATGAGTTGAATGGAGAGAAAATTGATATTATTGAATACTCTGATGATCCTTTGCAATACGTTATAAATTCACTATCACCAGCAAAGGTTATTAGCGGAGAAATTTTGCCAAAAAGGACAATAAAAGTTTATGTAACTGAAGACCAACTACCTATGGCTTTAGGTAAAAATGGGCAAAATATAAAATTAGCTTCGAAATTAACAGGTTGGCGAATAGATGTAAGACTAATTGAAGAACCAGAAAAAGAAATTGAAGGTGGAATAGCTGAAGTCGAAGATTTAGAAGAAGAATTTTCTGAAGGCTCCTCAAAGGGTGAGTCTTCAGAATAACCTCTAATGGAAGTCGATGTCTTAATAGAAATTTCTAAAGGAAGTAATGTTAAATACGAGTTCGATAAAGAAAAAAATAGATTAAGAGTCGATAGATTTTTATATACCGCAATGTCTTATCCTTTTAATTATGGTTATATTGAAGAAACTCTCGCTGATGATGGTGATCCTGTTGATGTTTTAATACTTTCTTACGAAACAATTCTTCCAGGAAGCTTGATCAAAGTTAAACCTATAGGAGTTTTAGAAATGGAAGATGAAGCAGGTAAAGATGAAAAAGTTATCGCTGTTCCTAAGGAAAAAATTGACCCTTTTTGGGGAAAGTTTGAAAATATCGATGAAATTCCTGAGGCCTATAAAAACTTAATAAAACATTTTTTTGAAAACTACAAAACTTTAGAACCAGGAAAATGGGTCAAAATTAAAAACTGGTTAGATAAAAAAGAAGCTGAAAAAATAATTAATAAAGCTATTGAAAATTATAAGAATGCTCAGGCTCACTGAGATAGAAGAAAAGATAATAAATTTTTGGAAAGCCAACAATATTTTTAAGAAATCCTTAGAAAAAAATAAAGGCAATAAAAGATTTGTATTTCTTGAAGGTCCTCCCTATACAAATGCCCAGCCTCATATGGGGCATTTTTTGACCCGTCTTTATAAAGATGTTATTTTAAGGTTCCGAACAATGATTGGTGAATATGCTGAAAGAAGAGCAGGTTGGGATACCCATGGTTTACCAATTGAAGTAGCTACAGAAAAATTTTTAGGTTTCAAAACAAAGAAAGATATTTATAGCTATGGAATTGATAAATTTAATGCCAAATGTAAAGAGTTAGTCACCAAATATAAAGACGAATGGGAAAAGATGGATGAACTTTTAGGTTTTTGGATTGACCATCGTAATGCTTATATAACTTATGATCCTTTTTATATGGAGTCCTGTTGGTGGATTATTAAAAAAATTTATGAAGATGGCTATCTTAAAAAGGAATATAAAGTTTTTCCCTATTGCCCAAGATGTGAGACAGTTCTTTCTCAAGCTGAAGTTGGTCAAGTTGATGCTTATAAGAAAGTTCTCGACCCTGATGTTTATGTGAAATTTAAGGTAAAAACTTTGAAGGAACCATTAAAAAATTTTTTGGATAAAGATATCTATTTTTTAGTTTGGACAACAACTCCCTGGACTTTGATTTCAAACACTGCTTTAGCAATCCATCCTGATTACGAATATAAAATTTTTGAAATTGATGGAGAAATTTTTATCTCATTAAGGTTACCTAAGAACATTGAAGGTAAAGAAATAGGTAAAATAAAGGGTAGGGAATTAAAGTTAATTGAATATGAACCACTTTATCCTCCAACAGAAATTGAAAATTATGAAAATGCATTTAAAGTTTATTTAGCTGATTTTGTTAAACAAGATGAAGGAACAGGAATAGTCCATATTGCTCCAGCATTTGGTGAAGAAGATTTCGAATTAGCTCAAAAATATAATCTACCATTAATTAATCCTATTAATGAGTCGGGAATATTTAATTTTGATGAACCAGCCTTTATTAGTAGTAAAATTAATAATCTCTTTTTTAAAGATGCTGATCCTTATATTGTCGAAGATTTAAAAAATCGTAATCTAATTCTTTATGCCAATTTGAAAGGTTATGAGCATGATTATCCACACTGCTGGCGATGTAAAACACCTTTAATTTACTATGCAACTGAGAATTGGGTTATAAAAGTTTCCAAAATAAAGGATAAATTAATTAAAGTTAATGAGAAAATAAATTGGCATCCTCCCGAAATAGGTAAGGGTAGATTTTACGAATGGTTAAAGGAAGGTAAAGACTGGAATTTATCAAGAACAAGAATGTGGGGTATTCCTCTGCCTATTTGGCGATGTCAACAGTGTCAATCCTTAGAAATTATTGGTAGTTTGAAAGAGTTAGCAAGACATTTTAAATCTAAAAATAGATACATATTTTTAAGACACGGAGAAGCTCTAAGCAATCTTAAAGGGCTGTTATCATCTTATCCTGAAATATTTTTTAATCCTTTAACTCCTAAGGGAGAAAGGCAAATAGAAAAAGTAGCTATTCAATTAAGAAAAGAAAATATTGACTTTATTGTAAGTTCACCTCTTTTAAGATGCAAGCAAACATCAGAAATCGTCTCCCAAAAATTAAATATTCCAATCGTGATTGACTTAAGATTAAGAGAAATAGACTTTGGAGTTTTAAACGGAAAATCAATAAAAGAATATGACAAAATTTATGAAGATCAATATGATCAATACTTTAAAGCACCGGAGAATGGTGAAAATCTGGATCAAGTCAGAAAGAGAATGATTTCAGTAATTTTAGATTTAGAAGAAAAATATGAAGGAAAAACAATTTTGATAGTTTCTCATCAAGATCCTTTATGGGCATTATTTGGAGAAATGCAAGCTCTTTCTAAAAAACAAACAGCTTATAATGAAGAATTTAATTTAAATCCCGGAGAATATAAAGAAGTTGAACTTCTAATTGTCCCTCGCGATGAAAATGGTGAAATTAATTTACATCGACCTTATATTGATAAATTTAAATGGCAATGCCGTTGTGGAGGAATAAAGGAAAGGATTGAAGATTTAGCAGATATTTGGTTTGACTCAGGTTCTGCACCCTTTGCTTCTTTTCATTATCCCTTTGAAAATAAAAAGGAAATCGATGAAGGTTTACTCTTTCCCATTGATTTTATAGTTGAAGGAGTTGACCAAACAAGAGGTTGGTTCTACACCTTATTGGTTATTGGTTATTTGATAAAAAAACTTCCAACTTATAAAAATGTTATTTCCTTAGGGTTAGTTTTGGATAAAGAAGGAAGAAAGATGTCAAAATCCTTAGGTAATGTCGTTGATCCAATTGAGGCAATTAAAAAATATGGAGCTGATTTATTAAGATTTTATTTCGTTTATATTAGTGAATCAGCAGATAACAAGAGGTTTATTGAAGAAGAATTGATAAATCTTAAAAGAAACTATTTTGATCTTCTTTTTAATATTTATAACTTTTATCGAATGTATTATCAGAGACCAAAAGGGAATCTAAAAATTCAAAGTAATTATTTAATAGATAAATGGTTTGAAATAAGATTAAAAGAAACTTACAAGATAGTTTATGATTCGTTATTGAATTTTAATCCAACAAAAGCAAGTAGGGAATTAGTAAAATTGGCTCAAGATTTCTCTCGTTGGTGGTTAAGAAGAAGTCGAAAAAGATTCCAAAAACCTAAAAACCTTCAAGAGCTTTATACTGCTTTGAATAAGTTAGCTGAATATCTTCTAACAGTTGCTAAAATTTCAGCTCCCTTAACTCCATTTTTTAGTGAATATATTTATCAAGAACTAAAAAATGAGATTAAAAATAAAAAACCTTCCTTGAGTGTTCATCTTGAAAATCTTGAAACACCTAAGGAATTAACTACAAAAGAAATAGAAATTCTAAAAAATATGGAAAGAGCTCGCGAAATTACTTCAGAAATTTTAATGATGAGGAAAAGTAATAACTTAAAAGTAAGGCAACCATTAAAAGAAGTTTATATTGGAGAAAGATTAGATGATGATTACTTAGAATTAATTAAAGAAGAAGTTAATGTTAAAAAAATTTTTGTTGGCGAGCCAAGAAATAAAGAAAATTATATATTCTCAGAAACTCCTGTTTATATTTGGTTAAATAAAGAAATTACTCCTGAGCTTAAAGAAGAGGGAATTGTTAATGATATTATAAGGTATATTCAAGATACAAGACAAGACTTAGGTTTAGTTCCTTCTAAAAAGATTAACCTGTTTATGATTTTACCTAAGGATTTAAAAAACCTTGTCAAAAGAAATGAAAAAAGAATAGTTAAAGAGACAAATCTCTTATCTTTAAAGTATACAAAACCAAATAAGTTCAAAATTGAAAGAGAATTTAATTACGAGGACTTTGGCAAAATTATCTTTTATATAAATTATTAATTAAAATAAAAAACCCCACCTATCACTCCGCTTCGTCGCGGAGCGACGGTGGGGCAGTAGGGAGCGAGCGATGATGAAAGAGCTACTTATATTATATTTGATCCATTTTTCTTTGTCAATACCTTTAAAAAATTATTTATTTTAAATTAAAAAAGCCTGCCGACCGGGTCTCCCGTATTAAGGGGGCCCGTCCAATCCCCCTTTTCACGGCCGGCAGGCTTTTTTAATCCACTGGGCTGCACTTCTATTTAAATTATACAATATAAAATTTTCCTTCTTTATTTTTAACAATTTCTTTTATTTCTAAATTTGTTAAGATTATTAATAATTCTTGAATTGAAAATTTAACTTCTTTACTCAAATCTTCAATAGATTTTGGTCCAAATTTTAAAATTTCATAAATAATCTCTTCCTTAGGGCTTAGTTTTAATTTTTTAAGCTTTTCTTTCATTTTATAATCAATACCAAATTCATTTAAAATATCTTCAATGGAAGTTATAAGTTTTGCACCCTGTTTTATTAAATTATGACTTCCTTCAAAATTTTTATTTGTAATTTCACCAGGAATAACAAAAATTTCCTTTCCATACTTAAGGGCATAATTAGCAGTAATCAAAGCTCCAGAATCAATTGGTGCTTCAACAACCAAAACTCCATCACTTAATCCAGCAATTAGTCTATTTCTTAAAGGAAAATGATAGGGCATAGCAGGAGTATTTAGAGAATATTCAGATATAATTAATCCGTCATTATTTAAAATTTTTTCTATTAATTTTCTTTTAGGAGAATTTAAAGCTAAATCAATTCCTTCTCCTAAAACAGCAATTGTTTTTCCATTTGCTTCAATTGTTCCAAGATGAGCATACTCATCAATTCCATAAGCTAAACCACTAACAATGATGATTCCTAAATCTGCTAATTGTTGAGAAAATTTTTTAGCAATGTTTTTTCCATAAGTGCTTGCCTTTCTTGTTCCTACAATTGCTAAAAATAATTTTTTTTCTTCCAATAATTTTAAGCTTCCTAAAGCATAAAATCCTAAGGGAGGACTATCAATCTCTTTAAATTTTTGAGGATAAATTTCTTCATTAAATAGAACAATCTCTACTCCAAGCTTTTTTAATACCTCCTTATAATTTTCATCAGCCTCTTCGTTTAGTTCCTTTTTCTCTTTTAATTTTTGATAAATTTTTGCAAAACTTCCTAATTTTTGGTATAATTTAAATATACTTGGTTGATAAGGTTTAAAATTTCTGTTAATTACATCAAAATATATCTTTTCCATGATTCAAATTTTGTGGGCTTTTGATTTTATAGGAATTTTTTTATCAAGAGCCATAATTTCATATATTTATTTTATCAACGGTTTAAGTTTTTTAAAGCAAGAAAAAATTAGAGCAGGAATTTATTTTCTTTCAAGCTTAATGATAGGAATAGGTCTATTAACTTCGATAGTCTCTCTATTTTGGATACTATTTTATTTGTTTTCTTCCATAAAAAATAAAAAAATTGACAGTTTGTCTTTAAGCTTAATTGCTTATTTTATAATTTTAATTTCAGTTGGTCCAGGAAGTCTAAGTATTGATAGGATTTTTGAATTAAGATTAACAAATTGAAATGAGCACTTATAAAGCAGAGGATATTCAAGTTTTAGAAGGTATAGAAGCAGTAAGACGAAGGCCTGGAATGTATATCGGTGGAACTGGTAAAGAAGGTCTTCATCATTTGGTTTGGGAAATCATTAATAATAGTGTTGATGAATTTTTAGCTGGTTATGCAAAAAATATTGAAGTAAAAATTTTTAAAAATAATAGAATTTTAGTTTCAGATGATGGTAGGGGAATTCCAGTTGATATTCATCCAAAAACAAAAAAATCAGCCTTAGAGACAGTTCTAACTGTACTTCATGCTGGAGGAAAATTTTCTCAAAAAGCTTATAAAATTGCTGGAGGACTTCATGGTGTTGGTCTTTCTGTTGTTAATGCATTATCAAAATATTTGAAAGCAATAGTGTTTCGTGATGGTTATGAATGGGTGCAAGAGTATGAACGGGGAGTTCCTAAATACCCGGTTAAAAAGGTTAGAAAAACAAATAAAACAGGGACAACAATAATTTTTGAACCCGACAAAAAGATTTTTGAAGAAATAGATTTTGATAAAAATTTGATTCTTGATTATTTAAGGCATCAAGCTTATCTATCACCTGGTTTAAGGATTAATTTTTATGATGAAAGAGAAGATTTTTATTATGGATTTTATTTTCAAGGAGGAATTAATAGTTTTTTAAGGCATCTATTAAATGCTAAGCAGACTGTTAATGAACATAATATTTATTTCAAAATAGAAGAAGAAAATAAGGAATTAGAAATATGTTTTAATTATGTCAATACTCCTGAAACAAAAGAATATGCTTTTACAAACAATATTTTAAATCCCGAAGGTGGAACACATCTTTTAGGTTTTCGAAGTGCTTTAGTAAGAGTTTTTAATGACTTAGGGAAAGAAAATAATCTTTTAAAAAATAATAAAAATTTTGTTGTTGATGATATAAGAGGAGGACTTTATGCAATTATTTCTTTAAAAATTCCTGAACCCCAATTTGAAGGACAAACAAAATCAAAATTGGGAAACCCTGAAATCAAAAGTTTTGTTGAAACTAAAACTTTTAATTTTTTGAAAGAGTATTTTGGTAAAAATCCTGATGAAGCAAAAAACATAATTAATAGAATTTCAATTAACTTAGAAGCAAGAGAAGCTGAAAAAAGCGCTAAGGAAGCAGTCTTTAAAAAAAGGATATCAACCTCTTTAGTTTTAGCAAGTAAGTTAGCAGATTGTTCTTCAAAAGACTTTTCTAAACGAGAAATCTTTATTGTTGAAGGTGATAGTGCTGGTGGTAGTGCTAAACAAGGAAGAGATAGAGTTTTTCAAGCAGTTTTTCCTTTAAGAGGTAAAATTTTAAATGTTGAAAAGGCAAGTTTAACAAAAATTTTAAAATCAAAAGAAATCAGAGATTTAATTATAGCTTTAGGAACAGGGATAGGAAAAGATTTTAATATCGATAATTTAAGATATTCAAAAATAATTATCGCTACTGATGCTGATAGTGATGGACATCATATCCGAACATTGCTCTTAACTCTCTTTTATAGATTTTTCTATCCTTTGATTGAAAAAGGTTTTATCTATATTGCTCAACCACCTTTATATAAGATTCAGGCTGGAAAAGAAATTTTTTATGCTTACAG
>CALIVE010000068.1 GCA_938048445.1 Minisyncoccota bacterium
AAAATTATTCCAAGAATTCGATGAGTTTATTAATTTTTTAGAAAAGATAACAAATGAAAAGTTTCGTGAAAATTAACAAGATAACTTTCCAACGAAAATTAGAATATTTTAAGAATTATTTAAAATATGCTCAGAAAATAAAAAAGAAAGCTCAGGAGCTTTTGGGAAAAGATACTAAAGTTTTAGTCTTTGGTTCAATTGTTAAAGGAAATTGGGGGACCAATAGCGATATTGATGTCTTAGTTATTTCCAAAAGACTTTCTTCTAATTGGATAGAAAATAGAAAGATAAGAACAGAAATTAGGAAAGTTGCTGGAACATTTAATCCCTTTCAAATTCATTTAGCTACACCCGAGGAATACGAAAATTGGTATAAAAGATTTATAAAAGAAGATTATATTGAAGTAAAATGAATAAAGAAATTTTAAAGGAAATTCAAAAAATTGGTAAATTTTTAAAAAATAAATTAAAAGGAAAGGTCATTGAATTAAGAATTTTTGGTTCAAGATTTGTTGGTAATTTTAATTTTTGGTCAGATTTGGACATTTTAGTAATAGTAAAAAATAAAGATGAAAAAATTGAGAGTTTAATTTATAAAGCTTTTAAAAAAATTGAAGATAAATTTTTGTTGCCAGTTCATTTAGTAATTAGAAGTTTAGAAGAATGGAAGAAAGAATTAAAATTTAAAACTCCTTTTAGTCAAGAAATTATAGAAAAAAGTTATAAATTATGAATTTAAAAAAGGAAGAAATAAAAATTTTAAGTCGGTTGAGAATTGGGAAAGCAGAAGAGTTAGTTTTTATCATTCACTAAAGTTAACATCTCCACTTATTTTAAAATTAATTAATGGAAATTAAAAATAAAAAAGTATTAATTTTTGGATTAGGAAGTTTAGGAGGAGGTGTAGCAACAGCAAGGTGGTTTTTTAAGAAAGGAGCAAAGCTAAGAATTACAGATTTAAAACAAAAAAAAGATTTATCAAAATCTATAGAAAAATTAAGAGATATTAAAGCTAAATTTATTTTAGGTAAGCATAGATATGAAGATATAGATTGGTCTGATATGGTTGTTGTTAATCCAGGAGTAAGTTACAAAAATAAATTCGTTTTATATGCTAAAGAGAAAGGTAAAGAAATTTTGAATGATTATTGTCTATTTTTCCAGCAAGCAAAAGGAGATTTTATAGCAATTACTGGAACAAGAGGGAAGACAACAACAACTTTATGGATTTATACAATTTTGAAATTTTTTGAAAAAGAATTAAAGAAAAAAATTTTAATTGGAGGAAATCAACCAGAAAAAAGTTTATTAAAAATTTTAGACAGAACTCGTAATAATACAATTTCAGTTTTAGAGATTTCATCATTTCAGTTAGAGTTTCATAATGAATTTTTAAAAGCACCAAATATAGCAATTATTACAAATATTTTGAATGACCATTTAAATAGATATGAAAATCTTGAAGAATATACAAAAATTAAGGCTAATATTTTCAAAAATCAAAGTGAAAATAATTTTCTTATCTTAAATAGAGATAATTCTTGGTGGAGATTTTTTTTGAATTTAAAACCTAAAAGTCAAATATACTTTGTAACTAACAAAGAAAGGATAGAGAAGGGAATTTTTCGCAAAAAAAATACTCTTTGGATTAAAGATGATAGATTAATTAAGTTATTTGATATAAAGGAATTTGTTAAAAATTATGGTGAGCATAACCTTTATAACTTAATGTTTGCAATTTTAGCTGTTTATCTTTATTTAAAAAACTTTTCCCAGATAGATTTCTATAAATCACTAAAAAAGATTAGAAAAAATATATTAAAACTTCCTTTGCCACATTTTCGACAGGAGATTATTCTTAAAAAAAGAAGTCTAATTATAGTTAATGATTCAGCAGGCACTTCACCGGATGCAGTTATTTCAGCAATTTTAAGATTCAAAAATTATTTTGGTAAGAAAACAAATATTATATTAATTTGTGGTGGAACTGATAAAAATTTGGATTTTTCAGAATTAAGCAAGCTAATAAAAAAATATGTTCTTCCACTAAATCTTATTCTGCTTAACGGAAGCGCTACCCAAAAATTAATTAAAGAATTAGAAAAAATTAATTATCCAATTGAAAAAGAAAATATCTTCGAAAATTTAAAAGAATGTGTAAAAAAAGCTTTTGATTTAGTCAAAGATAAATCAGTTATTCTTTTCTCACCAGGCTCTGCTTCCTTTGAAAAATTCAAAAATGAATTTGATAGAGGAAAGAAATTTAATAGAATTGTAACTAATTGGGCGTAGGAGGATTCGAACCTCCGACCTTCTCGCTGTGAACGAGACGCTCTACCCCTGAGCTATACGCCCACTCTATATTTTAACTTGATTTTCTTGTCTAATTAGATTATAATCTTATAACCCCAAAAGGTCGGATTAATTATAATAACTGTAATTAAGGGGGTCGAATTAACAAAAAGGCAGAAAATCCAAAATGAGCATAGAAAGTTTCAAGAAAGGATTTTTTGAAAAGAAAAATCCCGATGTTGGAAAAATTGGAGAACCTGGGAAAAAACTTAAAGAGGAAGAAATTGGAAAACTTGGAAAAGAACTTAAAGCAGAACTTGAAAAGGTTGTATTAGAAACACTATTGGTAGAAGTACCAAAAGTACCAGAAGAAAACCGTAAAGAATTGAAGAACTGGGGGGAAAATTTTTTGAAGACAATAAAATCTGAAAGCTTTGAACTTCCCAAAATACAACAGATGATTTCAGAATTGGAAAAGATAGCCCCAGGTTTCTATGATAAACTTAGGGAAAAATTAAAAGAAAATTATGAACTTATGA
>CALIVE010000069.1 GCA_938048445.1 Minisyncoccota bacterium
CACTACTTAACAATGCGTATAGTTTTTGCTCAACAAGAAAATTTTTTTGATGCTATTTACCTAAGTCTTTATTATGATGGGAAACAAGTATTTTTAAATAAGAATAAAAGTCCAAATGTTAGTGTAGATTATGAAGCTCCATCCTTAGATATTCAAGGAAATTATATAGTTGAATTTTATAAAGAAAATAATGAATTAATCACAAGCCTAAACACCGATTTAAAGATAGGTGAAAATGATATTTTCTTACCTTTGGTTTTGAATGCAAAATATTTAATATTTAAAGACTCTAAAGGAAATCCCTTAGGAAAGATTGATATCCAAGAGGTAAGATTATGTAATGAGGATAAAAAGTGCGAACCAATTGAAGGATATTTCTGTCCTCTTGATTGTAAGTCAGCAAATAACCCTTATTATCCCTTTAGCCAAAAATTAGAATTAAAACCTACTGCTATTCAGACAACAACTTATCCACTACCTTCAGAAGTTTTTAACAAAATATTTCTTTATTCTATATTCGGTTTAGCAGTAATTTTTATAATTATTTTAATTGTTTATTTATTAATAAAAAGGAGATGAGAAGGGTAAAGTTAGTATTTACTTTGCTTGCGATAGTAATTTTTGGAGCCTTAATTTTTTATTTTTATAATGAACTCAAACCAAAGCCACCTATTAAAGAGGAGGTCATAACTGAAGAAAAAGGTGAAGAAGTTGAAAAAGAGGAACAGGAACCTTTAGTCGGAGAAAATATTAAAAGGCCTGTTTTACTTTTTGAGAAGATTCTCCTTTATCCAATAATAGATTACCCTTTTGTTTATGCTTATGATCCTGAAAACAAAACTATTAAAGAGATAAATTTAGTTGATAAAACTTTTAAGGAGTTTTATAAAGGAGGGGATATAAAAAACCTATCATTTTCTGAGGATAAAAATGGGATTTTATTTAAAAAAGATAGAAACTATTATTATTTGGATATTTTAAATGATAAGCTTGAGAGGTTGCCATTAAACATAAAAACAGCTTTTTGGTATAAAAATAATCTTTATGGCTATATTCTTACTGAAAGTTCTTCCTATTTAGCAGATTTAAAAAAGAATCTTGAAAAATTTGTTGACTTATATATTTTAAATCCAAAATTTGATGTGTTAAATGATGGAATTATTGTTTATGAAGATTTAAGATATGTTTATAGTTCTCCCTTAATTTTAATAAAAAAAGATGGAACTAAAAAAATTCTTTTAGAGTCTGCCAAAAATCTTAGTGCTCTTACTGATAAGAATGAATTAATTTTTATTTCATTAATGGAAAAAGGTTGGAAAAGTTATTTAATCGATAAAAACAGTATGAAATTAAAAGAATTTAATTTTGGAACCTTAAAAGAAAAATGCACATTTAAAGATATTCTTATCTGCGGTGTTCCCAAAAATCAAACTTTATCCGATCCTTCAAATTGGTATTATTATAAAGAAAATTTTTCTGACAGATTAGTTATTTTTGATCCTAAAAATAATAACTTGAAGTATTACGATTTAGATAAAGATTATGATATTTTAAATCCAACCTTAACACCCTTAGGGATTATCTATCTTAATAGACTGGATAACAGGCTTTACCAGGTATCTCTCGAAGATTTTTCTTTCCAAAAAAACGAAGAGTAGGTTTACCAAAAAATATAAAAGAAGGGCGGATGGTATTGTTAAAATAATTATTGAAATAAGACCTAAAATAAAAAATAAAATTTTTCTTGACTCTGGAGGTTGTTTAAAGGCGTAATAAAAATTTAAAGCAATTACAATTACTCCTAAGGGAATATTTGGTTTAGCTAAATTCATTAAGTTTATAAAATAGGGGTTGCTTATTTTTTTAAGTATATTTAGAATACTTACAACAGCTCCTAAATAAACAGGAATTACCAGGAGTTGAAAAAAAATATTTTTAAAAGGGTTAAATTTTTCTTCTTTATAAATATTATTTATCAATTCAGCTTTTTTTATTAAATCTTTGGTGTTTTTTGTTTCTTCGTCTAATCTCTTTTTAATTTTTTTTAATTTATTCTCCTCTATTAATTGAAGCAAAGAAATTGGCAGTAATAACAATCTTAAAATAACAGAAAACAATAAAATAGCTAAACCGAAGTCTTTAATTAATACAAAAAGAGTAAATAAAAAAATTTCAAATGGACTTAATATTAATACCTGAAAAAGTTCTTTCATTTGTGGAAATTATGTGGATGTTTTGTTAATAATTAATTTAGCCAATTCTTCCTCTAATTCTTTAAATTTTAATTTTAAACAATTTTTTTTAGGGAAAATTATAAAACTTCCTTTGGGAATTTTCTCGAAATTAAGTCTTATTATCTCATAAATTCTACGTTTTATTTTATTTCTTTCAACAGCTTTTTTGAATTCTTTTTTATTTGGTAAAACCGCAAATTTTCTCTCTTTATTTTTTATCTTAATAATAGTAAAAAAATCGCTTTTATACTTTTCTCCAATTTTAAAAATTTCTTCAAAATTTATTTTTTTTAATTTAAATTTTTTACCAAGCATTAAGCAAGTCTTTTCCTGCCTTTTCTTCTCCTTCTAAGTAATATTTTTTTGCCTCCTTTATAACTAGACCTTATTAAAAAACCTGTTTTTCTTTTTTTCTTTTTGACTGTTGGCATTTCTTTTTTATTATAATATATAATTTTTAAAATAAAATGGAGGAGAGAATTGATTTAAATACTGGTTGGCAAAAAGTTCTTTTAAGACTTGAAGAAAAGGTCTCAAAGCCAACAATTAAGACATGGTTTAGTAATGTTAATCCTATTCAAATTTTTAATGGTATTTTACAATTAGAAGTCCCAAATAAATTAGTCAAAAATTGGTTAGAAAATAAATTTCATATAATCTTACTCAAAACTGCTAAAGAGATTTTTAAAGAACTGAAATCAATTGAATATGTAGTCAATAATACCCAAATCAAAAAAACACGAATTAGTAAGTATGTTTTAAAACAAAAAATAACAATTTTTGAAGTTCAACCTTCAACAAACTTAAATCCCAAATATACTTTTGAAAACTTTGTGGTTGGTAGCAATAATGAATTAGCTTTTGCAGCTGCTCAAGGTGTTGTAAATAATCTTGGCGATAAATTTAATCCTTTATTTATTTGGGGTGGAGTTGGTTTAGGAAAAACCCATCTTTTACAAGCTATAGGTAATGAGATAGTCAAAAAATATAATAATACTAAAAAGGTCAGGTATGCCACAACAGAACAATTCACTAATGAATTAATAAACACCTTAAAAAATCAAAATATTGATGAATTTCGTCAAAAATTTAGAGAGGTTGATGTTTTAATTTTAGATGATGTCCATTTTCTCTCTGGAAAAACAAAATCACAGGAGGAGCTTTTCCATACTTTTAATGAACTTTATAACAATAGAAAACAAATAGTTTTTTCATCTGATCGACCACCTAAAATGATTCCGGATATTGAAGAAAGATTACAATCAAGATTTGAAGGTGGATTAGTAATCGATATTACACCACCTGATTTTGAAACTCGATTGGCTATTTTAAGACTTAAAAATCAAGAAAGAGGCTATTATCTTTCGGATGATATTTTAGAAATAATTGCTGAAAAAATTACTAAAAATATAAGAGAATTAGAAGGAGCTTTAAATTATGTTGCCTTCAAAATCAAATCCCTCAATGAAAAAAATCCTGAAAAGGTAAGTAATTTAATAAAAGAATATTTAAGACAAAATACTAAAAATATTTCACCAAAGAAAATCATTAAAATTGTTGCTGATTTTTATAATTTAAAAGAAGATGATTTAGTCAAAAAAATAAGAAGAAAAGAAATTTCCAGACCAAGACAAGTTTTAATGTATGTTTTAAGAGAAGTCGGTAAACTTTCCTATAATACCATTGGCGAACTTTTGAATAAAAGAGACCATACAACTGTTTTATATTCCTGTGAAAAAATAGAGAAAGAAATGAAACAAGATTTTGATTTATACCAAGAAATAGAATTAATCAAAAACCGAATTTTAAATGATTAAATTTATCTACTTTTTATTCACATTGATTTTTTCAAAAAAATCTTATAATTAAAAATTAAATTTTAATTTATCTACTTATCCACATTTATTATTATTATGAAAATAAATGTTTTAAAAAATTCAATCATAGATAAAATAAATACAGTAAATAGAATTTGTTCAAAAAAAGCTGATTTAACTGTTTTGAATTTTTTCAAATTAGAAGCTAAAGATAATAAATTAAATATTTTTGCAACTGATTTAGAAATTTCTTACAAAGCATCGGTTTTGGCAAAAATAGAAGAAGAAGGTGAATTTTTGATTCCAGCAAAGCAATTTCACGAAATTTTGGAAAATTTTTATGAAGATGAACTTTATTTAGAAAACTCAGGAAATGTTTTATTAATTAAAGGGAAAAAGAGTATTTCAAGCTTACCGAGTATTTCCGAAGAAGAATATCCATTGGTACCTGAATATAATGAAGAAACTTATTTAGAAATTGAAAACAAATTTTTTGAAATATATTTGGAAAAAATTTACGGAAATATAAAAACTGCAGATGTAATTAAGCCAGAATTTGCTGGTGTTTATATGTGGATTGATAAAAATCTGATAAGGTTAGTAACAACAGATACAATAAGATTATCAGAAATAAAGTTTAAAAAAGATTTGATAATTACAAATATAACTGATGAATTGAAGATTTTAATTCCTGGAAGAATAATTACAGAGTATTTAAGGATAAAGAAAAAACCATTAAAACTTAAAATTTACTTTGAAAAATCACAAATAACCTTTGATTTAGAAGATCAAGTTTTACTCACAAAACTATTAACAATTGATTATCCAGATTATCAACAGGTTATCCCCAAGGATTTCAACATAATAATTTATTTAAACAGAGATGAAGCTTTAAAGATTTTAAAGTTAAATAAAGTTTTTGTTGACCAAACTAAAGAAGTGAAATTAACAATCTCTCCACAAGATAAAATTATAGAATTTTACTCAAAAAATGAGCTTTTAGGAGAATCGAAAAATAAGATGGAAGTTGAATTTGAAAAAATAGATAACGATGAAAAAATAGAACTTTCTTTTAATATCGATTTTCTTATTGAAGGGATTAAAAATATAGATAGTGAAAAGGTATTTTTAGGCATAAATTTGCCAGACGAATATGGCACTAAACCAATACTTTTAAAATCCCCATTAGAAGAAGATTTTATTTATATTCTAATGCCTATTTAATGCAAAAAATAAATATTTTTAAAAACAAAACTTTAGAATATGCTCAAAAACTAAAATCCACCTTCCCTGATTTAAATATTTATTTAAAGGTTGATAATAAAAGTAAGTCGGTATTTTTGAAGTTAAATAATAAAAAAAATCTTACTCTTGAAGAAATAAAGACAATAGAAACTTTAACTAAAATATTTTTTGAAGATTATCATTTAAAAATCCTTTAGTAGAAAGCCAAGCTTGAACAGCACTTTCCCAGTTTATATATTGGGGATCGTTATAAGGATTTGAAGGAATTGGTCCTAAAGGATTGTTTCTGTCAACATAGTGTAAAATTTCATGAACTCCATAAATTTCACTATACCACTCTCCATTTAGCATTGGTTTATTAACTTTAACTGGAAGAGGATCCAGAAATTTTGTTTTTGGATAATCTTTGATAATTTCCTTAACAAATTTATTCCAAATAGGTAAAGTCGCTACAATACTTGCACCTTCTTTTGTTGGTGTACCATCAGTATTTCCAGCCCAAACTATTACAACAAAATTAGGTGTATAACCAACTGTCCAGGCATCTCGATAATATTGACTTGTTCCTGTTTTAATAGCAATTTCATAATCATCAATTTTAGTTAAAGGTAAAGAAGCGATCAATAAACCTCTTCGTGCTTCATAATCTTTTAAAATGCTATTAAGTATTCTTACTGGTTGGCTATCAATAACTCTTACTTTTTCTGGTTTGTATTCATAAATTAATTCGTTATCGGAATTATAGATTTTAAGAATTAAACTCTGGCTTACTAATTCGCCATCATTAGCAAAAACACTATAGGCTCTTGCTAATTCAGTCATTTTAATTTCAGCTGTTCCTAAACCTAAGGAAAGCCCATAGTATTTATAATCTTTTAAAGTAGTGATACCAAATTTTCTTGCATTTTCAATAACTCTTTCTGGTCCAGCTAAATAAAAAACTTTAACAGCCGGCACATTAATCGATTGAGCTAAAGCTATTTTCAAACTTACAGGACCGACAAATGTTTTATTAAAATTCTGAGGCATATATGGCTTTTCGGGAGTTCCGAAGTTTGTTGGTACATCAAAAACTATGGTTTCTGGAGGATAACCTAATTGAAACAAAGTTACATAAGAAATTGGTTTAAATGCTGATCCCGGTTGCCTTGGTCTTGTTGTCATATTAACTTGTCCTTGGATTGATTCATCAAAAAAATCTCTTGAACCAACCATAGCTAAAATTTCTCCAGTTTTAGTATCCATCATTAAAAGAGCAGCATTTTTAGCTCCGTTCTTTTTTTCATTATCTAAAGCTCCTTGACTAACAACCTCTTCAGCTATTTTTTGGTATTCATAATTTAAAGTTGTAATTACCCTCAAACCAGCTGTTTCTAAGTTTTTATCTGGAAACATTTTCTCAAGAATGCTTTTCACTTCCATAACAAAATGCGGAGCAGCAATTTTAAAGTATTTTTTGGTTGAAATTTTAAACTCTTCATTTATTGCTTGTAGGTATTCATCTTTACTTATCCAATTTAATTGATAAAGTCTATTTAAAATCAAATTTTTTCTTTCCTTTAATCTTTGAATATTTTCTGGAGAAGTAGGAGCTAAATATTTTGGTGATTTAGGTATTGCAGCTAAAGCTGCAGCTTCAGCTAAAGTCAAGTCCTTAGGGTTTTTATTGAAATAAAAAAGAGAAGCAGCTTTAATTCCTATATTTCCAGCACCATAATTAATTGAATTTAAATAATAAGTTAAAATTTCTTCTTTTGTAAACTTTCTTTCCAGTTCTAACGCTAAAACAATTTCCTTTATTTTTCTAATAAGAGACTTTTCTTGAGATAAAAATAGATTTCTTGCTAATTGTTGAGTGATAGTTGAACCACCATAAGTTAAAGACCCAGTTTTCAAATTTAACCAAAAAGATCTTAGAATGCCTTTTAAACTTATTCCATGATGCTCAAAAAAAGAATCATCTTCAGCAGCTAAAGTAGCATAAATGATATTTTTATTCAATTCATTGAAGTTCACCCAATATTTTCTAATTCCAATTTCATAGAGTAAAATTTGACCTGTTCGGTCATAAATTTGAGTATTCCCACCAGTTATTTTTTTAGTTAAAATTTCTGGACTTGGTAGCTCTTTGAGAGTAAAAGATATAAAAATAATAAAAGAAGCAAGAGAAAAAATTAAAAGAATCAAAAAAGCCCAGCCTATTAATTCAAATAATATTTTGATTTTAATTTTTCTAAACCTCATTGTAAAGAGATTATAATTATTCTTGAAATGGATAATGATTTCCAGGATTTTTTAGGAAAGATACAAGAAAAAGAAGAAGAAGAAATTGCCCAAAAATTAGCTAACATTCTTCATTTAAAATATTTTAACTTAAAATTTCATCCTGTTGATCCTGAAGCACTAAAAATTATTCCTGAAAATATCGCTAAAGAATTAGGCATTGTTGGGATTGAAAAGTATGGAAACAAATTGATAATTGGCGCCCTCAATCCATTAAAAAAAGAAGTCCAGGAATTTGTTGAACAACTCAAAAAAGAAAAATATAATGTAGAAATCGGTGTAGTTTCTAAAAGCAGCTTAGAAAAAGCTTGGAATGAATATAGGTTTATTAAACCTATTAAGGTAAAATATACAGAAGTTTTAGAAATAGACCAAAAAAAATTAGAAGATATCCAAAAAACTCTTCAAATTAAAGAAGATTTAAAAGATATTCTCAGAAAATTAGAAGATGAAAATCCTCTGGAGATTTTGGATTATATTATTGCTGGAGCTATAAAATTTGATGCTTCGGATGTTCACTTGGAGCCAACAGAGAATGAAATTGTTGTAAAAATAAGAATTGATGGAATTTTATACGAGATAGCAAGTTTTAAAAAGGCAATTTACAGTTTTTTGAAAAATCGAATTAAGTTATTTGCTGGTCTTTATTTAAATATTACTGAAAAACCTCAAGATGGTAGATTTTCTATAAATTTAGGCAAGAAAACTATCGAGATAAGAGTTAGTACTATTCCGAGTAGCTATGATGAAACTATAGTAATGAGACTTTTAGATATTGAGAAAATTATGCTTCCTTTAGAGAAACTTGGTTTGGAACCCTATGATATGAAAATAATAGAATATTACATTAAGCAACCAAACGGGCTAATATTAAATACCGGACCTACTGGTTCAGGAAAAACTACAACGCTTTATGCAATCTTAAACAAAATAAAAAAACCAGAAATTAAAATAATAACTATCGAAGATCCCATCGAATATAAACTTGAGGGGATAACACAAACCCAAGTAAATCCTGATGAAAATTATACATTTGCAACAGGGTTAAGATCTATCTTAAGACAAGACCCAGATGTTATTTTAGTTGGAGAAATCAGAGACAGAGAAACTGCCGAAATAGCAATTCATGCTTCTTTAACAGGGCATTTGGTTCTTTCAACACTTCATACCAATGACTCCTTAGGAGCAATCCCAAGACTTATTAATTTAGGTGTTGAAAAAAGTCTGATCCCGCCTGCTTTAAGGTTAGTTATAGCTCAAAGGCTTTTAAGAAGGGTATGTAATTATTGTAAATCAGAATATGAACCAGATGGAAATTTAAAAAAACTAATAATTAATTACTTAAAAACTGTTCCTGAAGAAGTATTAGAAAATATTAACTTAGATTCAATAAGATTAGTTAAAGCTAATGGGTGCGAAAAATGTTTAAATTTAGGATACAAAGGTAGAGTTGCAATTTTCGAACTTTTAAGAGTTACTGAAGATTTATCTAAGGTTATTTATCAATCACCAACAGAATTTGCAATTTTAGAACAGGCTATTAAGGATGGGTTTGTAAATTTAAAACAAGCTGGCTTAATAAAAGCACTTAAAAATTTAACAACTATAGAAGAAGTTGAAAAAGTCGTTGGTAGTTTAGTCTAAAACTTCAATTTTTACATTATAATGGATACCGAATCTTAAGGCTGATTCTTTATCTGGGAACCAAACATCAATTCGATAAAAATATCTTTCATTCATTCTATCTTTAACTTCAAAAACTTTATCACCAAATAAAGATGGTATTCTAATCTTAGTACCTAAAGGTAGAAAATTAGCAGCAACAACTCCGTCACTAACAAAATCTCCTGAAGCTGTGATAAAAGGGGTGTCATCAGTTTCTTCATAGGTCGAAGAATAACCTGTTACTGTAACTATAAAAGTTTTAATATTTTTCTTTTCAACATCATTAAATTTTTTTATTAGGAAAAGATTTTCATCAAAATAAGAAAAGTCTACATCAGCTTTCGTAGGAGAAATTGTGTAGCTGACTGATACCAATGTAAAAATTATTAAAAAAGCAATAAAAACCAATTTACTCGAACTCATCTTGTATAATAATTATAACCTGGGAAATAAAAAATTGTGGATAAAAAGTGGATAAAATGAAAAAGCTTAAAAAATTAATAAAAAAAGAGATTGAAAGGCAAAAAGAAACAATAAATTTAATACCTTCGGAAAATTATGTTTCTAAGGATATTCTTTATGCATTAGGAAGCCCCTTAACTAACAAATACTCTGAAGGCTATCCAGGTAAAAGGTATTATCCGGGAAATAAAATTTATGACGAAATTGAAGAATATGTAAAAAATTTAGCCTTAAGAGCTTTTAATCTATCAGAAAGGGAGTGGTCAGTTAATGTCCAGCCTTATTCTGGTTCTCCAGCAAATATTGCTGTTTACTTAGCCTTAATGAAGCCAAAAGAAAAATTATTAGGTTTTTCTTTAACAAGCGGTGGTCATCTTACTCACGGTCATTATGTTAATTACAGTGGTAAACTTTTTAAAGTTAAGCAATATAGTGTTAACCCAAAAACAGGTCTTTTAGATTATGAAGAAATTTATAAATTGGCAAAAAAATTTAAGCCTAAAGTAATAGTTTCAGGAATAACTGCTTATCCAAGAATCATTGATTTTAAAAAATTTGGAGAAATAGCCACAGAAGTAGGTGCTTTTCATTTAGCTGATATTTCACATATTGCTGGTTTGGTTTTAGCAAAACTTCATCCATCTCCATTTCCGTATGCAGATGTTGTTACAACTACAACTCATAAAACCTTAAGAGGTCCAAGAGGAGCTATTATTTTTATGAGAAAGGAATTAGAAGAAACAATCAATAAGTCAGTATTTCCAGGGCTTCAAGGAGGACCTCATAATAATGTTATTGCAGCAATGGGAATAATGTTTGAAGAAGCAATGAAAAAAAATTTTATTAATTATCAAAAGCAAATTATCAGTAATTCGAAAAAGTTAGCTGAGGAATTAATAAAAGCAGGTTTTAATCTTTGGACAAATGGTACAGATAACCATTTAATGGTCATTGATTTAAAACCTCTTAATTTATTAGGGAAAACAGCTGAGGAGTTATTAGAGCAAGCAAATATTTTAGCGAATAGAAATAGCTTACCAAATGATCAATCACCATTTAATCCTTCAGGCCTAAGATTAGGAACACCAGCAGTAACAACAAGAGGAATGAAAGAAAGAGAAATGATAAAAATCGCTGAATTTATCAAAAGAATTTTAATTAATAGAGAAAACCCTTTTAAAATTAAAAAAGAAGTTGTAGATTTTCTAAAAAATTTTCCTTTACCTTATTAAAATGGCTTTTATTTTAGACGGTAAGGAATTAGCTGAAGAAATAATTGAATCTTTGAAAAAAGAAAGAGAAAAATTTGACAAATTAAGATTGGTAGCTTTTTTGATTGAAGAAACGCCAGAAAAATTGAAATTTTTAGAGATAAAAAAACGATTTGCTGAAAAACTTGATATTGATTTTAGAACTTATAAAATCGATCCTACTATCTCTCGTAAAAAACTTAGAAAATATATTCATCAGATTATTAAATCGGATTTAGTTCAAGGAGCACTAATTCAACTTCCTTTACCAGAAAAATTTCCGAAGCAGTACATTTTAAATTCAATTATTCCTGAAAAGGATGTTGATTGTTTATCTTCAAGAAATTTAGGTAAATATTTCTCTAATTCTTATGTGATCCGTCCACCAGTTGTTGAAGTTATCGACTTTTTTAAAAATAAATTTAATTTAGAATTTAAAGAAAAAATAGTAGTTATTGTTGGTTATTCACAACTTATTGGTAAGCCATTATTTCATTATTTTGCTTTAGAAGGTTCAACGCTTATTCTTGTAAGGGGAACAACTAAAGAAAAAGAAAAATTTTTTAAAATCGCCGATGTTATTGTTAGTGGTAAAGGTGAACCAAAATTTGTAAATACTTGTAAAAATGGTGCTATTTTGATAGATTTTGGTTATTCAGTAAAAAATAACAAAATTTTAGGAGACTTAGATTTTGAAAAATTAAAAGACAAGGCTTCCTTTATAACTCCTACTCCTAATGGAACCGGCCCTATTTTAGTTGCAATGCTTTTTAAAAATTTTTTGAAATTAGCGGAATTACAAAAATAACTTGTTGCGGGGGCCGGAATTGCACCGGCGCCTCGGGCTTATGAGACCCGCGTGGTACTACTCCACCACCCCGCGATATAGACCTAAAAAGGATTTTATCAATAATAATTATAACAATTTTG
>CALIVE010000070.1 GCA_938048445.1 Minisyncoccota bacterium
AAATAGCACCAACTGTATTTATTTTGCTATTAATTGTAGGAGGAATATTTTATCTTTTAGCACCAATAAATCTTGAAAACATTCGGACTGGTTCAGAGTATATAAAATGGGCTGTTATTGGTTATTTCCTTCTTTTAGTAATTACAGGAGTTTTAACAGCAATAAAAACTATTTTTGGTGCTCCCTAAATGGTTGCTAACTTTTTCTTTTTTTCTACTCTTCTTTTTATTATAGGAGGTTTAGTTTATTTTTATTTGAAGAAAACTTTACTTATTCTTTTTTTAATTTCTATCCTTCTTTTTTATTATTTAAGTAAAAAATTTTTTCTTTCAATCTTAATTTCTATGTTTTTATTTTTTGGTTATCTTTACTCTTTCTTTTATGGCCAATTTTTTATTAAACAAAATCAAGATTACATAAAGCTTGAAAGAGAAATTTCACCAACAAGTTATAAAAGATTTCTTGTAAGTTTTAAGGGAGAAAAATATATTGCTTATTTACCTATTTATTTAGATGTTAACCCTAAGGATAAAATTTTTGGTAAATTTGAGATTGATGATAATCGTATTTATTTTTCAAAGATTGAAAAAGTTGAAAAATCAATTTTCACTCCAATTTTTAGCTTTCGGAAATTTTTATCCAATTTAATTAATGAAAGTTATTCTTTCAATTCCTCTCAAATTATTTCTGGAATTCTATATGGAGAAGAAATTAAAGATAGAGAACTTTATGAAAATTTTATAAATAGCGGGCTTTCTCATATTACAGCGATGTCTGGTTATAACCTTACTTTAATCTACTCATTCTTTCAAGATATTTCTAAATTTCTTCCCCTTGGATTTATTACAAAAAATTTGATTTCAATTATTCTCATTATTCTATTTATTATTTTTGCTGGGTTTCAGTCTTCAGTTATAAGAGCAGGGATTATGATTTCTTTTTTAATTTTGGGAAAAATTTTAGGAAGAGTGCCTCTAAGAAGAAACATTTTGGTTTTACCTTTATTATTTGTTTTTATTTTTGATCCTAAAGCAATAATGAACGATATTGGTTTTCAACTTTCTTTCTTTGCTGTTTTGGGAATATTGTATCTAAAAGAACCTTTAGAAAAATTTTTGAAGATAAAAATTTTCAGTGAATTAATTTCGGCTCAAATTATGACTTTACCTTTGATTTGGTACCAATTTGGAAATTTAAATCTATTTTCATTTTTTAATAATCTATTGATAATCCCCTTAGTTCCAATTTTTATGCTTTTAGGCTTCCTATCAATTTTTATTATTTTTTTAAATCCCCTTAATCAATTGATTAATTTGCCTTTTGAATTTTTGGCAAAATTAATAAATATTTTAGGAAAATTTCCAAAGATATATATGCCTGTTCCTTTAATTGTTGTTATTCTCATTTATTCCTTTGTACTTTATTTGATTTATAAATTTAATAAAGATGAGAGTATTGATTTTAATTTTAATTTGGCTTAACTTTCTAACTTTCCTATTTTTATTTGATTTATTTAGCAGGGAAAGTTTTGTTGCCTTTTTAAACATAGGGCAGGGAAGTAGTGTTTTGATTTACAATCCAAGATTGCAAATGCTTTATGATGCCGGACCTTATGGATTTGAAACTATTTCAGAAATAAATAAACTTTTACCTTTTTATGACCGAGATATTGATTTAGTTTTTATTTCTCATCCAGATAAAGACCATTACGGTGGTTTATTTTCAATTTTAGAAAGATATAAAGTTAGAGCAATTATAACTCCACCAGTAAATTCTACTGAATCAGGTTATCTTCAATTATTGAAGAAAATAAAGGAGAAAAACATTCCTTTGATATATTTGAAAAAGGGAGATAAGATTGAGACAAATTTCGAAGATATTCTTGTTTTAAATCCTAAACCAAAGATGTTTAAGTCAGATAATCAAAATTCTCTTGTTTTGAAAGTTTCTAAAAATAATAAGACTTTTCTTTTGACAGGAGATATTGATTATAAGGTTGAAAGATATTTAGTCAAGGAATATGGAAATATTTTAAAAGCAGACTATGTTTTGTTACCTCACCATGGCTCTAAATACTCTTCTTCAGATATATTTTTGAAAAATTTAGGCAATTTTTTTGCAATTATTCAAGTTGGTAAAAATAAATATGGACATCCTCATAAAGAAGTAATTAATAAATTGGAGAAATTAAAAATTGATTACTGGAGAACAGATTTGAACGGAACTTTAATAGTTAAATAAGCTGTAGTAGAATTCTATGTCCTACATTATAAGAACTGCGGGGTCTGGATTCGAACCAGAACTTCAGGGTCCAGAGCCCTGCGTGCTACCTTTACACCACCCCGCAACGATTAAATTATAAAAAAATTTCATCTTTTAACTTCTCAGCTTCATTGATAAAAAAATCAATCAATTCCTTTTCTTTTATTTTCTTTTTCATTTTTGGATAATCTTTTAATGTTTTTATTTTTATCAATTGAGTGCCGAGATTCAATAAATCTATTTGCCAATCAAATTTTAATTTGGCTTTTTCTATTAAAGTTTTTAATTCCAGCCTCTCCTCTTTGATGATAAAATATAAATCAATAAAATCTCTCATTCTTGGTTTTTGATATATAGAGAAAATTTTGTTAACTCCAATATCTAAAATACTATCGATAGTTAGATTATCCTCTTTTAAACCTATACCTATAGGTTCAAAAGGAAAATATGTGAATTCTACTTTTAATTCTTCATCTCGCCATTTTAAAAAAAAGATATTTCTGTTAAAACTTTTTTGAAAAGTAAGTTGGTCTACTTTAAAATTTTCTTTAAATTTTTTTAAAAAAATATTTATCGGTAATAAATCTAAAATTTCTTGAGTAGAAAAAAAATCAAAATCTTCAGAATATCTATGATTTAAGTAAAAAATAGCAAGTGCAGTCCCGCCAGTTAAATAAAAATTTTTAATAAATTTTGTTTTTTTAACTTCGTTTAGAAAAACTTGTTGAAATTTAGTTAAGAGTTCTTTCCCCATAAAAGTAGTTCTAAAAATTCTTTTCTGAATGGATCTTCAATGTAAATCTTATCCCAGTACTTCATTAATAATTCTTTATCAATCTTTTCATCATTTAAGCCATAATTAATTAATTGTTCTAATTTCCAAACTTTAAAGCCTTCAGGATCCTCTTTTTTAAATCTTTCAATATCTACTGACCAATTATGCATTAATTAATTATAACATAAAA
>CALIVE010000071.1 GCA_938048445.1 Minisyncoccota bacterium
AAGGAAATTTTAATTAAAGAAAATAAAGTTTGGATAGGTAATGTTGATGAGTTGGAAGAAGTTGCTCAAATGCTACAAGAAGACGAGGAAATAGAAGAACTTGAAAAAGAGAATTTTTATGAGATTGACAAATTTTATTCTGATAAATTAAAAGAGGATTTAGATCATGATATTAAGATTTTTAAAGAAATGCAAGAATTTATTAAAGATATTGGTCCCGAAGATGATGATAAGTTGCAAAAGTTAATAGAGATTTTAAATAAAGAACCGATTAAAGGCAAAAAAGTTATTATATTTAGTTCTTTTATCTCAACAGTGAAATATATTTATGAGAATTTAAAGAATAAGTTCGAAAAAGTTGATTATATTTTTGGAGGAGAAAAAATTTTAACCAAAATCAAAAGATTTGCTCCTAAGGCTAATAAGGCTTCAATTAGCCTTGACGAAGAAATTCAAATTTTAGTAGCTACTGAAGTTTTATCAGAAGGATTAAACCTTCAAGATGGTCAAGTAGTTATTAATTATGAGCTTCATTGGAATCCAGTAAGAATTATTCAAAGAATCGGAAGAATCGATAGAATCGGAAGTAAGCATGATGAAATTTATGTTTATAACTTCTTTCCAGAAACTTCAGCTGAAGAAACATTAGGAATTGAAGAAAGAGTAACTAAGCGTATTGACGAGATTATTAAGAACTTTGGATATGATGAAAAAACTATTCGGCTGGACGAGCAAACAGTTAGAAAAAAATTATTTGAGATTTATACTGAAAAACCAGAGGGGTTAGAGGAAATAGAAGAAAAATCAAGTGCGAAATATTTTGAGAATGAATTTAGGAGGTTAAAAGAGAAATATCCAGAAGAATATCAAAAAGCTATTGAACTTCCAGAAAAGGTAAATGTCGCTCGTTTTAGTAAAAATAAAGGAATAATTGTTTTTTGTCGTACGGATGATTATTTCCGCTTAAAATTGGCTGATTTTAATGGAAAAATTATAAGTTCGGATGATTGGGAGATACTAAACCTTTTAAAATGCACTCCTGAAGAAAAAGGAGAAAAGTTTAATGAAAATTATTTTGATATTGTAGAAAAGGTAAAAAGAGATTTTGAAAACGAGGCAAATAAAAGAGAAAGCGAGAAAGAATCCATTACAGATCCAGTAAAGCAAGAATTTGAACGGCTAATACAATGGTTAAAACGTCGAGAAAGTAAAGAAATAAAAAGTAGGTTAGATCGGTTATTGAATTTTGTTAATTCAAAACAATTGAATTTTGAACAAAGTAAGTTGATTAGAAATATAGCGAGGAGTTATAAGAAAAAATTTGGTTTAAAAACAAAAGAAATAATTGAAGAGTTAGAAAAGAAAATTTATCCAGAATTAAAAAACGCTCCTCCTGTAATTAAACCCGAAATTGAAAAAAAATATGCTCAAATTGTTATTGTTGAAGAATTAAGGTAAAAACTTTAAGTTTGTAAAATGTCCATATTCAAATAAACCTCGTCGGACAAGATACGAAAGAAATCAATTAGAAGAATTTGCCCAAAATGCCAAAACTCCATTTTTTAATGGTGAGATTTTAATTAAAAAAATTAGGGGAATTTCTGCTGGAGAAGTAAAGGCGATAATTAGTGAGGTGGTGCCACATATTGAGTGGATAAAAGCAAGACGGGCTAAGTTTTAAAACATTGGAATATGAATAAAACTGGCTTAGGGTTTATTAAATTTATGCTAAAATTATTTTGAAATGAAATATGTGTGGGATTATAAAATTCCTAAAAATTGGAAACCTAAAAATGAAAGAGAGTGGATTTGGTATTTAGAAAGAAAAATAAATTATGATGACTGGAAAGGGATAAAACGGGAGATTTTGCGGAGATATCTTAAAAAATTGAATTTAGATCCAGCTAAGAAAATTTTACTTGAGACATATTTTAAATATGAGAAAAAATAAAGTTGTTTTAAATCCTCTTCAACAAATTACCATTAAAGTAATTTCTGAATCTTCGTTAAAAGATAAAGTATATTGGACTGGCGGTACAGCTTTATCTTATTTCTATTTACATCATCGATTGTCTTATGACTTGGATTTTTTTTCGGATAAAGAAATAAGCTACGATGAAATTTTAAAAGTAATTAAAACAATTGCTAAACAAGCAAAATTAGAGAAAATAAACGAGAAAAAAATTTTTGATAGAAGAGAATTTGTTTTGCATAATGATGAAAAAATTTTAATAGAATTTACTCACTATCCATATAAAAGTCTTAAACCCAGAAAAAAATGGAAAGGAATTTTTGTTGATTCACTTGAAGATATGGCTGCTAATAAGACATTAGCTTTAATTGAAAGGCACGAACCTAAGGATGTTATTGATGTATATTTTTTACTTACAAAAAAGAAATTCACAGCTCCTAAACTGCTAAAACTTGTAAAAGAAAAATTTGGAATAGATTTTACTCTGTCAACCTTTTGGGGCGAGTGTTTGCTTGCAACTAAAACATTAGATTCTATTAAACCTTTATTATTTGGAACAGATAAAGAACAGGATAGAATTATTCATAAAGTAAAAATCTATTTTGAAGTTCAATCAGCTAATTTTATCAAAAGATTATTGAGATAAAAACATACATCCATTAAATTAAAAAGTTATAAAAATTGAAAAATATTATGAAAAGTTTTATTTGTTTGTGCGGGAAATAAAAAAGAGAAGTTAAATAACCAAGACTGCTTTAATTCATTAAGTAAAATTCAAGATCAATAATCGCTGGATGATGTTTATAAAAAATCCGCTGACAAATGGCCATAAAAATAACTTATTTTGTTCATTGCACAACAATAGATAATGAAAGAGGTATTGCCTCTGGTTGGAATGATGTTAAACTTTCAGAATTAGGTAGAAAACAAGCAAAAGAATTAAAAGAAATGATAAAAGACAAAAAATTTGATGTTGTATTTTCTTCTGATTTAAAACGGGCTTTAGAATCAGCGAAATTAATATTCGAAAATAAACTTCCAATCATCCCTGATCCGAGATTAAGGGAAATTAATTACGGTAAATACAATGGTCAGCCAACAAAGATTATCGAAAGAATGCAAGAAAAAATGATTACCCAAAAATTTCCCGGAGGTGAAAGCTTTGAAGATGTGCGTCTAAGAGTTGCTGATTTTTTGGTTTTTTTAAAGAAGAATTTCGATGGTAAAAATGTAGCGATAGTAGGTCATAGGGCTCCTCAACTTGCTTTGGATGTTTTGCTCAAAAACAAAACATTCCAGCAAGCTTTTGCTGAAGATTGGCGTAAAACTAAAGCTTGGCAGCCTGGCTGGGAATATGAAATAAAATAAAAATCATTATAATTGATTTAATGAAAAAAAATTTATTCGTGATTTCTCTTGGGGGAAGTTTAGTAGTTCCTGGTGAGATTGATATTGATTTTTTAAAAAAATTTAAACTACTTATTAAAAGACATATTAGGAAAGATAAAAAATTTATTATTATTGTTGGAGGAGGAAAGACTGCAAGAAGATATCAGGAAGTTGCTAAAAAATTAACAAAAGTTTCTTCTTCAGATCTTGATTGGTTAGGAATTCATGCAACGAGAATTAATGCTCATCTTTTACTAACTATTTTTAGAGAATATGCCTATTTTCGAATAATTAAAAATCCTAAAGAAAAAGTTAATTTTAAAGAAAAAATTTTAATTGCTGCTGGTTGGAAGCCTGGTTTTAGTACTGATTATGATGCTGTTTGGTTAGCTAAAACTTACGGTTCAGATACTATTTTGAATTTGACCAATGTTGATTATGTTTATAATAAAGATCCATTGAAATACAAAGATGCTAAACCCTTTAAAAAAATTAGCTGGAATGAATACTTAAAATTGATTGAGAATAAATGGATACCAGGAATGTCAGCACCTTTTGATCCAATAGCCTCTAAATTAGCAAAAAGATTTGGTTTCAAATGTGTGATTATTAATGGAAAAAATTTAAAAGAAGTAGATAAATTCTTATCAGCTAAAGATTTTGAAGGAACCTTGATTTTTTAATATGCCAGAACTTCCTGAAGTTGAAACAATAAAAAATTATTTAAGGAAAATTTTGATTGGTAGAAAGATTTTTGGTTTTAAAAACTTAGATAAAAAAAGAGTGCAAATTAAAGAAAAAGATGTTATTGGTGAGAAAATTTTGGATGTCCAAAGAAGAGGAAAAATTTTGATTTTTAAGCTTTCAAATAATAAAGAAATTTATATTCATCTTAAACTAACAGGACAACTGATTTATAGTGAAAAATTGGATATTTCAAAAGCAACAAGAGCGATCTTTAAATTTTCTAATGGTCGCGAACTCTTACGAACTATTTATAAACCGCGAACTGATGCGAACTATAAAAAACGCGAACTTATGCGAACTGATGCGAACAATATAAACCGCGAACTTATGCGAACTGATACAATGCGAACTAATGCGAACTATATATTAGACCGCGAACTTGTGCGAACATACAGGGTGCGAACTGATGCGAACAATAAGAACTGCGAACTGATACGAACTGAGAAGCGAACTTATGCTAACAATATAAACCGCGAACTTATGCGAACTTATGCGAACTATATATTAGACCGCGAACTTGTGCGAAAGGGTTATCTTCTTTTTAATGATGTGAGAAAATTTGGTTGGATGAAATTAAAGGCGAAAGAGATTGAAAAATTAGGGATTGAACCTTTTAGTAAAGAATTTAATTTAAGAAATTTAGAAAAGATATTTCAAACAACAAAAAGGCCGATAAAAATTGTTCTTTTAGATCAGGAAAAAATAGCTGGAATAGGAAATATCTACGCTAATGAAGCTCTATTTTTAGCTAAAATTAATCCCCAAAGACCAGCCAACAAATTAACTAAAGAAGAAATTAAGAAATTAAGAAATTCAATATTAAGAGTTTTGAAAAAAGCAATAAAAAGTGAAGGCACAAGTATTAGATTTTATATTAAACCTGATCAAAGCAAAGGAAGGTATCAAGAAAAATTTTTAGTTTATCAAAGAGAAGGAGAAAACTGTTTTCAATGCAAAACTAAAATCAAAAAAATAATCTTAGGAGGCAGAAGCACTTTCTATTGTGAAAGATGTCAAAA
>CALIVE010000072.1 GCA_938048445.1 Minisyncoccota bacterium
TTACTTTTTTGATTCAATTGCTAAGATGTTAAAAAAGGATGAAGATTTTATTATTGATGAAAAGAAAAAGGCAATATATTTAACTGAAGAAGGTCAAAATAAACTTGAAAGTATTTTGAAATATAATCCTTACAAAGTTGAAGATTTACATACAATCCATCATTTAGAAGAGGCTTTAAAAGCAAATTATTTATTTTTTAGAGATAGAGATTATATAGTTAAAGATAATCAGGTTTTGATAATTGACGAATTCACAGGAAGAATTATGTGGGGAAGAAGATGGTCAGGAGGACTTCACCAAGCTATTGAGGCCAAGGAGAGGGTACCAATCCAACCTGAAACTAAAACAGTAGCTGAAATTACAATTCAAAATTTCTTTAGGAAATACAGAAAATTAGCTGGAATGACAGGAACTGCAGCAACTTCTGCTGAAGAATTTTATAAAGTCTATGGCTTAGAGGTAGTTGTAATTCCGCCCAATAAGCCTTGCATCAGAAAGGATCATCCTGATAAGATATTTCTTACCCAAAAAGAAAAATGGGACGCGGTTGTTAAAAAAATAGAGGAACTTTACAAAATAAAAAGGCCGGTTTTGGTTGGAACTACCTCTATTGAAAATAATGAAATGCTTTCAAGAAAACTTAAAGAGAAAGGTATTCCTCATAGAGTTTTAAATGCTAAGAATCATGAAGAGGAAGGTGAAATAATTGCTCAAGCTGGAAAATTGGGGCAAGTAACTGTAGCAACTAATATGGCTGGTCGAGGTGTAGATATAATCTTAGGTGGTAATCCTCCGGATCCTGAGGAAGCTAAAAAAGTAAGAGAGTTGGGTGGATTATTTGTCATTGGAACTGAAAGACATGAAGCTCGAAGAATAGATAATCAGTTGAGAGGAAGAGCAGGAAGACAAGGAGATCCAGGTGAAACTCAATTTTTTATATCCTTAGAGGATGAATTAATTAGAATTTTTGGAGGAGAAAAAATTCAAGATATCCTTAAAAAATTAAATATTAAAGAAGGTCCTATTGAACATAATTTAATTTCGAAATTAATTGATGAAGCTCAGAGTAAGGTTGAGGGAATGAATTTTGATATTAGAAAACATTTATTAGAGTACGATGATGTAATTAATTCCCAAAGAGAAAGAATTTATCAAGAAAGAGAAGAAATTTTATTTGATCAAAAAGATCCTGAGGAATTTGTAAAAGAATCCTTTGAAGAATTTTTAAAAGAAGACCCAAACCTAATTGCCTATTCATTAACTATTGAAAAGAATGAAGAAAATTTGTTAGAAAAAGCTAAAGAAAAATTCTGGAATCATTATAATAATTTGAAAGAAAATTTCGAATTTGAAGAATGGTCTAAGCTTTTGAAAATTAGTATTTTGAGAATTTTTGATTATCTATGGTCAGAACATTTGAGTTATTTAAATGAATTAAGAGAAACTGTTAGCTGGCGGGGCTATGCTCATCGAGATCCTTTAGTTGAATTTAAAAAAGAAGCAAAAGAAAGCTTTGAAAACTTCCACCGTCTTTTAAGGATTAATTTGATTCAATATCTGATGAATATAACAATTAGAAAAGAAACTCCTAAAATAGGAAGAAATGATCCTTGTCCCTGTGGTTCAGGAAAAAAATGGAAAAAATGTGGTCTTTTGAATACACCAGAGCATCAAGAAAGAATGAAATCCTTAAAG
This sequence comes from Minisyncoccota bacterium, assembly GCA_938048445.1. Taxonomy (GTDB): domain Bacteria; phylum Patescibacteriota; class Minisyncoccia; order UBA6257; family HR35; genus CALIVE01. The sequence goes on from CALIVE010000072.1 coordinate 1,697, forward strand.
AAAACAGCAAAATCATAGTTGACTTTAACATTTGAAATTTCTATAATTATTAAATAAGATATATTAGCAACTATGTAATTAGGGTGCTAATATGGAAAGCCTCGGCGCAATGTCCGAGAGCTTTCTCAAGATAGAAGATGAAAATCAAACCATTACATGATTATGTTTTGGTCGAACCAATCAAACAAAAAGAAGTTACTAAAGGAGGAATCATAATACCTGAAACTGCAAGAGAAGAAAGAGCAGTAAAAGGAAAAATTATTGCTGTCGGTCCTGGTAAAATAAATGAAAAAGGAGAAAAAGTTCCAATGAGTGTAAAGGAAGGTCAAATTGTGCTTTTCAAAAAATACGCACCAGATGAAATTAAGATTGATGACAAAGAATATTATTTTATAAGAGAAGACGATATAATGGCTATTATTGAAGATTAATTACAGGCTACGTTTTGTTAGCCTGTAATTATTTAAAAAATGGCAAAAGCAGTTTTATTCGATGAACAAGCAAGAAAAAAAATTTTAAAAGGTATCAATAAACTGGCTAATGCAGTTAAAATAACCCTCGGCCCAAAGGGAAGGGCAGTAGTTTTAGATAAAGGCTATGGTGCTCCAACAATTACTCGAGATGGTGTGACTATTGCTAAAGAAATAGAATTAGAAGATAAATTTGAAAATTTAGGAGCAGAGCTTATCAAAGAAGTTGCTTCAAAGACAAATGATGTAGCCGGTGATGGAACAACAACTGCTACTTTATTAGCTCAAGTTTTAATTAATGAAGGGCTAAAAAATGTCTCTGCTGGAGTTGATCCAATAGGTATGCAAAGAGGATTAGAAAAAGCTATAAATGTTGTTTTAGAGGAGCTAAAAAATATTTCTAAACCAGTTTCTGGAAAGGAAGATTATGCTAATGTTGCTACAATTGCTGCTCGTGATGAAGAAATTGGGAAATTAATTGCTGAAGTTATTGATAAAGTCGGAAAGGACGGAGTTGTAACAGTTGAAGAAGGACAAACAGTAGGAATTACCTACGAATTAGCAGAAGGTATGCAATTTGATCGTGGTTATATTTCTCCTTATATGATTACCAATCCTGAAAAGATGGAAGCTGTTTTAGAAGATCCTTTAATCTTAATAACTGATAAAAAAATTTCTGCTATTCATGATTTAGTTCCTTTACTTGAGAAAATAGTCCAATCTGGAAGAAGACCGCTTTTGATAATTGCTGAAGATGTTGAAGGAGAAGCTTTAGCAACTTTAGTAGTTAACAAACTGAAAGGGATTTTACTTTCCGTAGCAGTTAAAGCACCTGGTTTTGGTGAAAGAAGAAAGGAAATGCTCCAGGATATCGCTATTTTAACTGGTGGCCAAGTAATTTCTGAAGAATTAGGCTTGAAGTTAGAGACAGCTGATATTCATCATTTAGGTGAAGCAAGGAAAGTAATTGTTAATAAAGATACTACTACAATAGTTGGTGGAAAAGGAAGGAAAGAGGAAATTGAAAAAAGAATTGCTCAGATAAGAAAACAATTAGAAACTGCAACTTCTGAATATGATAAAGAAAAATTACAAGAAAGATTAGCAAAATTAGTAGGAGGCGTCGCTGTGATTAAAGTTGGAGCTCCAACTGAAGTTCAACAAAAAGAATTACAACATCGAGTTGAAGATGCAGTTTCAGCTACAAAATCAGCTATTGAAGAAGGAATTGTTCCGGGCGGTGGAGTAGCTTTAATAAGATGTTTGCCTAAGGTTGAAAAATTAATTGAAGAATTATCTCAAAAAGACATTGCTGAATACATTGGAGCAAATATTGTTAAAAAAGCATTAGAAGCACCATTGAGGCAAATCGCTTATAATGCTGGAGTCGATCCTTCTGTAGTTGTCGAAAAAGTAAAACAAGGAAAAGATGATTTTGGTTTCAATGCTGCAACTTTGAAATATGAAAATCTTTTCCAGTCTGGTATTATTGACCCAACAAAAGTTACTCGTTCAGCTTTACAAAATGCTGGTTCAATTGCTAGTTTATTAATAATTACCCACGCTGTAGCTGCCGAAATTCCTGAGAAGAAAAAAGGAAAAATCTCTGAAGAATCTGAAATGGAAGAATATTAATAACCTAACTAAATAAATAAAACATTTTGATGGGGAAAAAAATTTTAATAATCTTATCAATTCTAATAGTATTGATTTTAGTTTTTGCTTCATTTCAGTATTATCAAAAGAAAAGTCAGGAAAAAGAAAATAAAATTATTGTCGGAGTTACTGTTGGAGTTTTAGCTTCGATTTTAAATGAGATTGCTCAAGATAAAATAGAAATAGTTAATCTGAGTGAAGGTTTTTCTCACTCTCATGAAATTGAATTAACTCCTTCTCATTTAGAAAAAATTTCTAAAGCAACAACTATTTTTACTATTGGTTATGGAATTGATGAATGGATTAAAAAACCTGCTCAACAGCTTAATATTAATACTTATGAAGTATCCACTGGTGTTTATTTAATCAAGTTGGATAAAAAAAGATTTAATCCGCATTATTGGTTATCGCTAAAAAATTCTAAGATTATAGCCTCAAATATAACTAAAAAATTATTAGAGATTGATCCCCAAAATAAAAATTTTTATATTAAGAACTTGAATAACTTTTATGACAGAATAAACGAATTAGAAAAAATTTCTGAAGAGATTAAAAAATTGAAAAATAAAAAGATAATTCTTACTCATCCAGCATTTGATTATTTAGCCGATGAACTTGGCTTAGAAGTTGTTGGTTACTTAAAAACTGAAGAAGGTGAAGGTATAAGTGCAAAAGAATTTTTGAATTTAGCTACAGCTGTTAAAAAATACAATTTAAAAGTTGTTTTTGTTGAAAAAGGATTTGAAGATTTT
>CALIVE010000073.1 GCA_938048445.1 Minisyncoccota bacterium
TGCAGCTAAAAGCTCTTCTTGATCAATTTGAGTTTTATTTTTTCTTGCTGCCAAGATTGCTGCTTCATTACATAAATTAGCTAAATCAGCACCAGAAAAACCAGGTGTTCTTTCAGCAACTTCCTTTAAATTAACATTTCCAACCTTTTTATTCTTTAGATGTATTTTTAAAATTTCTTCTCTTTCAGCTAAGGTTGGTAAATCTAAATAAATTTTTCTATCAAATCTTCCTGGTCTTAAAAGAGCAGGGTCCAAAACATCAGGTCTATTTGTAGCTGCAATAACAACCAAAGGAATTTCTTTTTCAAAGCCATCTAACTCTGCCAATAGTTGATTTAAAGTCTGTTCTCTTTCTTCGTGTGCACCAGTTATTCCAATACCCCTCATTCTTCCAATTGAATCTATTTCATCAATAAACAAAATTGAAGGAGCAAATTTTTTAGCAATTGAAAAAGCATCTCTAATTCGACTTGCACCAACTCCTACAAAAAGTTCAATAAATTCTGATCCAGAAATATAGAAAAATGGAACACTTGCTTCAGAAGCTGTTGCTCTTGCTAAAAGTGTTTTCCCTGTTCCTGGTGGACCTATTAGCAAAACTCCCTTTGGAACTCTGGCACCAAGATTTAAAAATTTACTTGGATTTTTCAAAAAATCAATAATTTCATATAATTCTTCTTTTGCCTCTTTAAGCCCGGCAACATCATCAAATGTAATTTTTTCTTTTCTTGGATCATACATTTTAATTGAAGATTTAGAAAAGGCAAAAATTTGGCCAGCTCCTTTTTGGGCTTGAGAAAACATATACCAAAAAAGTCCAACAATTATTAAAACAGGAATTAAGTTAATAAACAAAGCTGCTAAAAATTCTTGCCAACTTCTATTAACTACGGAAAATTGAATGTTTTGCAATTTTTCCTTTGGTATCTCTAAATCTTTTACTAATTCCCAAAAAGTTATGTTATTTTCTTTATTGAATCGATAGTACTTATTGTCTTTAGTAATTAGTAAAATGGTATTTTCTGAGATTAATATCTTGTTTACTTGCTCTTTTTCTAATAATTCTTTGAGTTGAAAAATTGAAATTTCTTTAATATTGCTGGTTGTAAAAAAATAAGAGAATATCAAAAAAATGGAAATTATTAAAAAAAACAAAGCAATACTTCTTAATAATGGATTATTCAACTGCATTTATTTTTGTTAATTTAAGAATAAGCTTTTTTGAATTTGGGTCAAGTTGATCAATGACAAACTCATATTCTTGATTAACTTCTAAACTTTCTAAGTTTTCTAAAACAACTCCAGTTACTCCTTCAACATTTACCGAAGCAAAAAATTCAGTTTTTGAAGTGACTAAACCTTTGACTTTATCTCCGACTTGATATTTAGATTCAAAAGTAATCCATGGGTCTTCAACAAGGTTTTTCAAAGTAAGATTAACACGATCGCTTTCGATTTTAATTATTTTTGCTTTTATTTTATCGCCCTTTTTAAAGTTATTTTCTAAATCCCTTAATTTTTCTGGAATTTCAGTAATATGAATCAAACCATCGATTGGAGGATCATAATGAACTCTAACAAAAACACCAAATTTACTTAATCCTAAAACTTCAACTTCAATAACCTGACCAGGTTTATACTGAGAAAGAGCCTTTTTAAATTCGTCTAATCTTGCCACTCTTTCAGAAAGAATCAATTTTTGAGTTGCAGGCTCAACATTAATAATTGCTAATTTCATTTTTTTCCCAACAAAATTAGAGAGATGTTTCAAAATATCTTGTTTCCCATTTTCTCCAACTCTTGGGTAATTTTCTGGTGCAAGTTGGGAGACAGGAATAAAACCTTTTATTCCGTAAAAATCTACTATTAAACCGCCCCGATTAGCTTCTTGAATTTCTAATTCCAATACTTCTTTCCTTTCCATCAATTCTTTAGCTTTCATCCAGATACTGATAAATTCGATGTTCTGCAATTCTAATTCAAAATTTCCGTAGCCATCATCTAAACCAATGATTTTAACAACAACCTCACTTCCTTCAGTTAATTTGGAAATAAGATTTTTTGCTTGAATGTATTGAGCGCCATAGATTCTTCCAACTCCCAAAAAGGGAATTTCAACAAATACCTCTCTGGCTCTTTTTTTAATTACAAACCCTTTATAGATGTCACCAATTTCAATATTCCTAATTATTCCTTTTGTTAAATTTACTTTTTTTAAATTCAAAACCTTGTTCATGTTATAATTATATTAAATAAAATGGAAATAAAAAAAACACCTCTCGGTTGTGAAATAACATTTAATGAAACAAAAATTTACTTGGATCCCCAGAAACCTCAGGAAAATTATTTAAATATTTTATCAAATATCTCGCCTAAAATCAATTGCGGAACAAATTTTTCTTTGCCGGGTGAATATGAGGTTGAGAATATATTTATTAAAGGTTACCAAGTTAAAGATAGAATTGTTTACATTTTGACAACAAGGGAAACAACAATTTTATTTATCAATGGAAATGTTGATGAAGAAGTCTTAAAAAATATAAAAAATGAATTTAAAGAAATAGATATTGGAATTTACAAAAATCTTGACAATTATGAAAAAATAAAGAATGTTTTAAAATCAAAAGTAGATATCTTTTTAGAAAAAAGCCCGAAAATAAAAGTAGAAAAAGTAAAAGGGGTTAAATTAAATCTTAAAAAATTAGAAGAAAAAGCTTTTTTGCTAATATGAACAACGATTTTGAAAGAATAAAAAGAAATTTAAAAGTTTTGAAATACACAATCGGTGTATTTTTTATAATTATGTTCTTATGGTGGTTTCAAGGAGGACATTTAATTCCAGTTTTAGCACCGAAAGTTTCACCTGCAGAAGTTTTAATAATTTTTACTGCTAATGCTTTAAAGGCAGGTTTAGCAACTATATTCAATGCTATAATAAATCTTTTTAGATAATGAAAGAAAAGATAACTGTTAATGAAATTACAACTGAGTTAAGAGAGTCTTATTTAGATTATGCTTTAAGTGTAATTATTTCACGAGCCTTACCTGATGTTAGAGATGGCTTAAAACCTGTTCAGAGAAGAATTCTTTATGTAATGAGAGAATTAGGATTGTGGCCTAATGAAAAATTTACTAAATGTGCTAATATTGTCGGAAATACTATTGCTCGTTATCACCCTCACGGCGATCAGGCAGTTTATGAAGCATTAGTAAGATTAGCTCAAGATTTTTCATTGAGATATCCCTTAGTTATTGGTCAAGGGAATTTTGGTTCTCTTGATGGTGATCCACCAGCTGCTTATCGTTATACTGAGGCAAAACTTTCTCCTTTAGCAGTTGAAATGTTAGCTGATATTGAAAAAGAATCTGTTGATTTTAGATTTAACTATGATAATACAAGAAAAGAACCATCAGTTTTACCTTCAAAATTACCACAACTTCTTTTGAACGGAACCTTAGGAATTGCTGTCGGAATGGCAACAAATATCCCTCCGCATAATTTAGTTGAAGTTTGTAATGGAATTAAAGCTTTAATTAAAAATCCAAACTTAACAATTAAAGAAATTTTAGAAATTATTAAAGGCCCAGATTTTCCAACCGGAGGAGTAGTTTACGGAAAAAATTCATTACTTGAAGCCTATAAAAAAGGAAAGGGTGCGATTGTTGTAAGGGGTAGAGCATTTATTGAAGAAACAAAGAGAGGTTCAAAAAGAATAGTAATTAATGAAATTCCATGGCAAACGAATAAAGCAGAATTAGTAAACCAAATTGCTGAGCTTGGTCTTAACAAAATAATTCCTGAAATCAAAGAAGTTCGCGATGAATCAAATAAAGAGGGAATAAGAATAGTTATTGAAACTTCAGAAAAAGATGAAAAATTTTTAAATGCATTAATTGAAAAACTCTATCGCTTGACTGATCTTCAAAAAAACTATTATTTCAATTTCATTGCTTTAGAAGAAGGTATTCAACCAAAACTTTTTAATCTTAAAGAAATTATTTTAAGCTGGATAAATCATCGCCGTGAGGTAATTCGAAGAAGAACAAAATATGATTTAGAACGAACCAAAGAGAGAATAGAAATTTTAGAAGGATTTAAAAAAGCTCTTCAAGATATTGATACCGTAATTAGAATTATTCGTAAATCCTCTGACCGTGAATCAGCTAAAGAAAATTTAATGAAAAAACTAAAAATCAATGAAAGACAAGCTAATGCTATTTTGGAAATGCCTTTAAGAACTTTAACATCCTTAGAGACAAAAAGAATAATTGATGAACTAAATGAGAAATTAAAACTTAAAGCAGAATTAGAGACAATTCTTAAATATCCTAAAAAAATTGATGAAATAATTATTAAAGAAACTGATGAACTTATTAAAAAATATGGAGATAAAAGAAAAACAGAAATTAGAAGTGAAGAAATTGTTGTTCAGAAGATAAAAGAAGAAATCCCTGAAGAAGATATTATTTTGTTTATCAATCAAAAGAAATTTGTTCGAAGCTACAAAATTGATACTCCGATTGAGAAAATTCTCAGGGATAAAGAAAATTACGGGAAAATTTTGATTGTTAAAACTAATGAAAAATTATTGGCTTATTCTAAAAAAGGAAAAATTTATACGATTTCTGCTTATGAATTTTATAACTCGCCAAAGTATTTAGAAGCTAATCTTGTTTTAGATAAAGATGATGAAATTATAGATGTTTTGAGGACATTAGGTAAAAAAGAAGTTTTAATTTTTACAAAACTTGGATTTGGTAAAAAAATGAAGTTAGAAGAAGTTATGGCAACAAAAAGAACTGGACTTCAAATAATCAAATTAAAAAAGGAAGATGAGGTTATCAAAGTTTTAGTTGATGGTAAGGATAATCTCTTTCTCATTTCTAATGATGGTTTTGGTTTAGCAATTAAAAATGATTTACCAATTCAAAAAAGAAGTGCTGGAGGAGTAAAGGTAATAAAAATAAAAGAGAACTTTTTATTCAATGCAAGCTTGTTGGATAAAAATTATCTTCTTTGTGCTTTTGAAAATGGTTATGTTAAAAAAATTTCTCTTAAAGAATTTAATATTCAAAAAAGAGGAGGGAAGGGAATTAAAATTTTCGAAGGAAAAGAAAAATTCGGTAATTTAATTTTTGCTGATTTAGTAAATGATGATGACCAAATTGCTTTAATTAATGAAAAATTAGAAATAGTAAAAGTAAAAGATATTCCTCTAATTAAAAGAATCAATCAACCAATAAAAATATTTGAAAAAATAAATAAAATTTTAATAATTTCTTGAAAAAAGATTT
>CALIVE010000074.1 GCA_938048445.1 Minisyncoccota bacterium
TTAAGCCAATAAGAGAATTTTTCATCTGGCTTCTTCCTTCAAGTTTGATATCAGGAATAGTGCTTAAGAAATTCTTGAAAGCTCCAATTAAGAACATAATAAAAGCAATAACAACAGCTAAAGCAACTATTATGTTGTAAACAACCTGAAGACAACTTTGAATATCTGTACAATAATTTACTAACAAAGGTATAAAGAAACTTTCCATTTATTTGATCTTTACTGAATGGGAACTGAATTCTATTGGATTGTCAATATTAGTAACAATTACTTTTACTTCAGTATTTTTTGGTAAATTTTCAGGATCGAATAAAAGACTATAATAAAAATTACCTAAAACATTCCAGGCAATAGAAAGATTTAATGATGAGAAATTAAAGGTTAAAGGAAATAACTTCTCATTTTTATTTATTTTTCCAAAGGGCAGAATAACATTTAAATCTTCAATATATTTAACAATGCTTACAATAGGATTGGCTCGATATTGGAAAACAAAACTAAATTCTTTGTTAAAAGTTAAATCATTAGAATAAATTTTAACTTTTCCTGAAGAAGGAGGTTTTTCTGAAAAAAAGGAAAGAAGAGGTTTATAAGTTTTGTATTCCTTAGGAATATTATCAATAAAAATTGTCCATTCATAATTTAATTCATTAGGATTTAAAAGTCGATTTTTTTTATCGTAGAAAAAACTTTCAAGTCCGATAAAATACCTATTTTTATCTTTGGTAAAAGAAAAATAATAAAATTCTTTTTGAGCATATGTTAATGAATTTATTGGTAAGAAGATTAGAAATAAAACAAAAATCAGAGGCATATTATAAAATTATAAAATTAAAGCGGTTGGAGTTCTTCTACTGGCTCTGCTTCTTGAGCTTTTTTTCTAAATCTTTCTTCACGTTTTTGTTGAAGAGTTTTTCGAATACTTTTGACAATTCTTCTTCTTGCAAGCAGTCCAATTACTATTTTAAATGGCAAAATACTTATAGCTCCTATTATAGGAATAAAATCAAAGCATTCAGCTACAACTAAAAAAATATAGAGACTACCTTCTGGCAAACCAATAACTTTTTCTCCCATATAATGCAAAATAAGATATATAAAAATTATTACTCCAGGATATTCAAGGAATGAAGTGAGAAAATTTAAAACACTTAAAATTCCAACCGATGAAAGATTCAAAACTCCAGTAATAACCTCAACAGCATCAGATGGTATTAATAAAATTCCTGACAAAAACCACAAAACTTTAATTAACAAACTTTCATCTTCTTCCTGATTTTCAGATTTGATTTGGGTATAATCTTTCTTTTGGTTACTATTTATGCTTTCAGCAATTTTTCTCATTTTTCTAATTTTGAAGCTTCTTTTATGGCTAATAATTGTTCAACTGAAGCTCTGATTATTTGATCTTCAGCATAAGAAGCTAACACATAGATAGGAATTCTTTTAAGCCCAGCAATTAAAATACCTCTTCCTCTTTCTGCCTGGATTAAAAATTTCTTCTCTCCTTCAGATAAAGCAAAAACTTGACCAACTGTTTCAATTGTGCTTGGTGATTGCTTCATTAAAAATGTTAAAGCTGAGTTTGTAATAATAGGCTTTCCATAGGGAGAATTTAAGAAATCATCAATATCTTGCGTAATAGTAGTAATTCCTAAAAGATATTTCCTTCCTCTTTTAATAGCATTAAGTAAAAAATTAGCACCTGATTCGTTTTTCATAATCCACCATGCTTCATCGATAATCAAAAGCCTTCTTTTTCTCTCCCTTCTAACCTTATTTATTAAATCATTAAGAACCATATACATTCCTATAGGTCTTAACTCTTCAAGTAAATCTTTAAATCCGAAAACAACTATTCTTTTTTTAATATCAACATTAGTTGGTTGATTGATAAAACCAGAGAAACTTCCCTGAGTAAATGGATATAATTTTTCAGCAATAGATTTACCACCTTCAATACTTAAGAGAACTTTCTCTAAGTCATTTAAAGTAGGGAAAACTTCTATTTTTGAAAAATCCATATTAGGCAAAATATTAAAAGAAGCATAAGTTTGGCTAATAGCTCTATCAATAATTGTCAATTCTTCAGCAGTAAATTTACTTCCTGTTATTACTTCTAATAAACCTATAATATCACTTACTTTTTCTTTATAAACATCTTCAGGATTTTCTCCTTCAAGTAAAGGCGGTAAATCCAAAGGGTTTATTTTGTGTTCAGATCTTAAAGAAATTGGAATAAAAGAACCACCATAAACTTCAGCAATTGATTGATATTCATTTTCAGGATCTAAAACAATAACATCTTGACCAAGCATCAAATTTCTCATAATCTCAATTTTTGCTGTATAACTTTTACCTGAACCAGACCTTGCTAAAATTACCATATGGGCATTTTCAAAAGCAAACCTATCTAATAAAACCAAAGAATTATCTTGAAGATTAATGCCCATTAAAACTCCACGTTCCATTGAGAGTTCAGAAGATATAAATGGGAAAAAGGAGCTTGCTGCAGAAGAATTCATTACATAATCAACATTTAAATTATTAATATTTAATGGCAAAGTAGAAATAAAAGCATCTTCTTGCTCAAATAAAATTGGTTTAGCTAAAATAAGATGACTTTCTAAAATCTTGATTATCCTCTTTTCTTTAACTAAAAGCTCATCTTTGTCTTCAGAAAAGATTGTTAGATATAAACCTACATTAAATATTTTCTCTCTTCCCTGAACTATTGCGTCTCTCAAATCTTCAATATCTTGATAAGCAGTTTCAAGCTCTGGTGATCTGGGTAGACCTTTTTCTTCAATTTCTAATAATTGACTTTCAACTCTTAAAAGTTGTTTTTGAAGCTGTTTTAAAATTACTCCTGGTTCACGAGGTGTAAAAAAAATTGATAAATTAAAGGGTTCGCTTAAAGAAAGAATATTCTCTAACCAGCCAGCAAACAAAAATCTTGGATAAGTTATAACTGCAATAGTTTTTCCATAAACTTCACCAATCTGAAAATCAGAGATACCAAAGATTGCTCCTGGAGGGGCAATAATATTTTTTATCTTTTCAAAGCCCTTAGGCTCTTCGATTTTAGTTACAATTATTCCTTTATCTGATTTTTTTACAAATGGTAAATTAATCTTCATCTTCAAATGCTGAAATAATTTCTTCAAATAATTTAATTGGAGCTAATCCCCATCTCAGATTTGGATTATACATTTCATACAGAAGCTGGAGTAATTCAGTATTATTTAATCTAATCGGCTGTAATCCAATTGTAGCTAACTTTTCTGTAATATAAATAACTCGAGTCTCCAATTGCTCTAATTTTTGATAAAATTCTTCTTCTTTAACCTTCTTTTTCGAACCAAGTTTTCTAATTTCAATAACTTGTCCTTCATAAGGAATAACAATATAAAATAATTTTTTCATAATTTTATGTGCCTCAACATAGCTTTCAATAAAGTTTATATACTCTTCTAATTGTAGTTTAACTAAAGGTTCTGTTTCTTCTTCTAACCTTTCTTTTAAAAAATTAATATAGCTTTCGATATGGGCAAAACGAGACACAACTAAAATTTGTAAATTAAAATCTATTCCATCTAAAAGTTCTTTAAAAAGCCCAACAATAGCATTTCTTTCTTCTTCTGATAAAAGAGAAAAATTAATACCAGGCACTGCTAAAATAGCTCTTAAGCTTCCGTCTTCCATTATTAAAGCATCATTTTTTATATCTTTTACTTTTATTAAATTAGCAGTTACATTTACCATCTTCTTTTAGGAAATTTTGGTATTGGAAAATTAATGTAAGGATCATAAGGATTATAACCCCTTGAAATTGCTTTTTTAACATAATTAACAAGAGATGTTTTTATTTCTTTTTCAGGTTCTATCCTTATTTTTTCCTCTATTTTTGGTTCTTTTTCTTTTGGTAATTCTTCCATTTCAGCAAGTTCAATATATTTTTCTAATGTTGGAGCCTTAATATATTTTGTAGTAATTTTTACTTCTTCTTTCCAAATATATTTTTTAGGTTTAAACAAAACCATAATCAATTTAGGCAAAAGAACATAAACATATTTATTATTTACTTTAACCCAACCAACAACAAGACCTAACAAAACTATAATGCCAGAAAGAAAAAGGGCAATCATTCCACCAATAAATTTAAAAATAATAAAACATATAATAAAAACTCCAAAACCTATAAAAAGCTGAGGGAAAGTAAAAGAAAAAAATCCAAGTCTCAACTTATCTTCGACTGTAATATATTGAGGGACTATAAATCTCATTAGAATAATTATAAATTAGATAGATCAATAACATTTTCACCTTTTTCTTCCTTTTTAGTTCCTTTTTTAATAATAACAACATTTGAAAAAGAAGATTCTTTTGGCTTAGGAGGTTCCCAAGAGATTGTTTGCTTGATATCAACAGTTGACTTAGGCACTACTGTTTTTACTGGTTGAAGCTTACTTAAATCAATTGCTTCCTCTTTTTTAATAGGAATCTCTTTTTTGGGTGGTATAACTTTATTTAAATTCAAAACTTTTTGTGGAGACGTTTCTCTTCTTTTTTGGAATAAATCAATAACTTCTTTTGGTAGTTCTTTTTTAATTTGAGACACTTCTTTTTTAATAGGCTCCTTTTTTTGCCAAAGATTTTCAAATAGAGGTAAAAATTTTGTTTTTATATGAAAAGCAAGTTGATTAGCATTCTCTTCACTAAAATTCAATCTTGACTTTATAATTTCCTTTAAATCTTCACTTGGCTCAATTATTTTTAAAACTAAATCTTGTAAAAGATAGGCAAAACTAACCTCATCTTTAATTTCAAATTTTTTAACATATTCATCAAAAAAAGA
>CALIVE010000075.1 GCA_938048445.1 Minisyncoccota bacterium
TAGGCAATAATCTCATACCTTCTACGCAATCAATATTGTAAATTTGATTAAATTGAATTTCCTTAACCTCGTTCATTATTAAAATTTTAACAAAATTCCCAATGACGGATTAATCTTTTTGTCCTGAAAATTATAATTCAAGCTACCAAAAACTCCAAAAGTTCTTCCTACATAAAATACTCCGCCTATGTTCTGTTTTCTGGTATTAAATATGTCAGAAACAGAAGCATAGAATCCAAAGAAATAAGGTTTTTCTTTAATTTCAGTGATGTGAATATAACTTGTCTCTTTAGATAAAAAATACAAGCTATCACTCAATTTCTTATAATAAGAAACAAGAAAAGAAAGAGACTCTGTTTGAAGCTGATAACTCTGAAATAGATTTGATTGCTCTTCAATTATAGATTCTATTTTGACAATGCTATCTTTTGTGATTTCAATGACTTTGAATTTCTTTCTTAAAGTACTAATAATCTTCTCTTTTTCTGTTAAATTGGTTTGAAGAGTTAAGTTTAGCTCTTGTAATTCTTTATTCTCCTTTTTAAGAGAAATTAATGTTTCACTTGCTTTGAATAATTGTTCAGTTAGAGTCCGATTCTGTTTATTCAATGAATTAAAGATAATAAAAGAACCAATGAATAGAATGAGAAAAATCCAGAGAGGGATTTTGATTTTTAAAATTTCCCAGAGTTGAGCAGGGAAAGAATAGAATTTAAAATCTTCTGGATTGAGAATTCTCTTTTTCTGTAATTTGTTTTCAATGATTTTTAACCTATTTTCAATGCTATTAATCTGTTTTTTCAACATCATAAGTTCAATTGATATATGATTTTGTTCAAGAAACTGCTTTAATTCTTTGATAAAACTTTCAACCACTTCTTTAGGACAACTGCTAATGGAAGAATCCCACTTAAAACAAACAAGACCAGGAACATCAGAGATATTTTCTTCAATGTCTTGTGGTGCTTTAAAATCTCGCTCTTTTATGAAATTAAATTCTTCTGGTGTTAGATAAATATAAATTTCTTCTTTTGTTCCAAATTTTGTTTCTGTTGTAATTCTTTTAACATTCATTTTAAATCAATGTTTCATCTTTTAATTCAATTATTTCTTCATTATTTGTCTTGCGAATACAGTTTTCCCATAAAGTGTACTCATATTTTTTCTTTGTTAATGCTCGTCTGTATAATTTAATTGCTCTTTTTAACCAATCTTTTTTCTCTTTTTTCTTTTCTAATTTTTCCTTCATCATAAGTTTGTAAATAAGTAACTTCTTTTTTAATTATACTATAAAACACAGATATTTCAACAGAGTTAACTTCACCTTCATCTCCATCTGCTGTGTCTTCAATAACTAAAACCAGAGTTTTGCCACCCCTCTTATCAGCTAATGCCTCTGTCTCCAATTCCCAGAAAGCAGAGTCATCTTCAGGATATGCCCGAAGAATAATTTTTCTATTATCATAAATGAGATAACAAATTAAATCAGGTGTCCATTCGTGCCATAAATTAATCTTAACCCTGACTTTTGAAATATAATAACCCTTAAAATCAGGTAAATTAAAAGAGTATTGAACTAAACCTGTATCTGGAATTAGTTTATAAGAACCATCATATAAAACAATTTTCTTTTCTTTTTTAAAGAGATTTAATAAACACATAAATCTGTTTTAATTAGTTTTTAATCTGCTAACCATCACAGCTGCTACATTTCCCAAAACTTTGTTCACTCTGACCTAGAAAATTAGAGTTTAGCAAACAGCGGATGTGAACAAACTTCTTTTGTTTATTAAAATCCTTGTCATAATATTCAATTTCTGTTTTTTCACTATCTGGATAAATAGGACCTGAACAAAGAAAGCAGTGACCAAGAATTTCTTTGTTCATAATTAACTTCTGCTTTTTCCAACTTTTCTAAATAAGCTTTCAATTACAGCATAAGAATAAGTCGCTCCTAAACCAGCAACAAAACCTTTGAGCAATAAGAGAATAATATGCTCTGATATAGGTTGAACTCCAACTACTCTCAAAAACCAATTCAGCCAACTAACATTTGAACAAAGCCACCAGAGAAAGCCAAAAAATGTTCCTAAAATCATTGAGAGTCTACGCCAATTCATCTGAAGTCCTTGTTCTCTTAAAAATTGAACTACAATTACAACCCAAAGACCAATTGCTGTTAAAATTTGTGCATTTGTCATTTTAAACCTCCTTTTTTATTTAAAAACTAATTTCTAACTAATTTTTACAGCTAAAACTACTAACTAAAATCATATAAAACACCTGAACTCCCTGCCTTAATCCTCACCTCACTACCAGCAACCTCTGAAGCAAATCTAACAACTAATAAACCACTTGCTGTCGGAATACATAAACCCTCAATCATTGCTAACGTCGGAGCATTAGCTGTATCAATGCTAGCTGTCGCTGCTCCTGTATTCCAAGCTCTCCTATTTGAGAAAGTAAATGCTGTTGCAGATGTCGGTGTTCTAATATTGAAAACTGTTATTGATGAGGAAGGTCCATTCATACTCAAAAAAATTCCAGTGGTAGTAGCTGCTGTCTGAAAAACTACAAAAAACATATAACCATAAACTTTCCCAGCCTCTAAATTAAAAGATAATCCTGTCACGTCCTGCAGAGTCGTTGTAGTGTTTACCCTGTCTTCTGTCAAACGGACTTTCTGAATAAAACTTGTGCCTCCCCCTGAAACCTGCTCACCAATAATCTCATTCCCTTGTCTCTTTAAAAAATAACCATCTGGAATATTGCCAAAAGATAATCTATG
>CALIVE010000076.1 GCA_938048445.1 Minisyncoccota bacterium
TTTTACTGAAAAAGAGAAAGAATTGATAGAAAATGCTCTAGTATCAGCTCTTCCTGTTTTTACTCCTCTTTCTGATGAAGAATATGCGAAAGTACGTGGTGGAATAAAAGGAACAATAGAATACATAAAAAATGAAGTATTGAAAGCCCATAAAGATGATAAAAATTTAGGACAGATTAGGGGAGTATTAAATCAAATCTCTGATATACTTGAACCTCATCTTGATGCTGGTCAAATTTCTTTGAAAGACAGAAAAAGAGTAAAAGATGAGATAGCTCAACAAATTGACAATTTAATAAAGGATCGCATTTTAACTGAACAAGAAGGAGGAATGCTTAAAACAAAACTTCATGCTCAAGTTGATTTAATTCCATCTGCACGATTGACAAGAGGGGAAATTGCCCTACAAATTTTAAAAGAAGAAGCTAAATGGTTAGGAGAAAAAATTACTCGTCCCATAAGTCTTGTAGCAGCTACTTTAGAAGCTTTTCCCGACATTCCAATTTTGGATATCGATGCTCTTTTAAAAGATGTTCAGAATTTTAATGCTAGAAGAACAAGAAAAAGAGAGGCTGATCGTTTAGGTAAGCTCCATGATTTAATGAATCTATGGGTTTCATGGGGCAAAGACACAACTGACTACAAAGGGATAGAAATAATGAGAAGAGTTTTAGAAGAAAAACAAGAGCTTCAAAATAAAACAATGGGAGAAACTCATGCTACTTTACATGAACTTTATACTGCTTTAGAAGGAAAGGATATGCCGCGAGCTAATGCAGCATTAATGATTTTGGCAGAAAATAATGATATAAATGAGATATTTAAAGGAGAATGGGCAGAAAAATTTGCTCCTTATTTGAAAGAATTTTTGACTCAAGATCTTTTAAATAAAAAATTGGAAATTTTTAATCAACAAACAGGCAAAAGAGAAACTATAGAAATCACTCCTGATAAAATAGATGAAATATTAAATACAGCTAAGGCTAAAGGTGAGGTTAATCCTGTTTTTATGCGAGAGATGATAAAAAATATTTCTTTAATGGCAGCTAAAGATGAAGCAGTTGCAGCAAAATTAGCCAATATGATTGGTATGATTACTTTAGAACATGGAGCTCCTCATATGGGATATGCTATTTCTCGATTTAATCCTGTAACCGGAAGATTAGAATTTTCTCCTTTCCAAATTTATATTGATGAAAGAGGAAGGCTTGATATAACTCTTAGTCCCCAAACAATTTATGAGATTGTTGGAAAAATGAAAAATCTTTCTCAAAGAATGATGTATCAACGAGCTCACCCAGCATTATTTGCTACTGAGGATATGTATGGAAACATGAGAGGAATTAATCCATTAAATATGGCTATTTTGATTAACGCTGAAGCATCATTTTTCCAGCGTCCTTATGAAATGAGAGCTGATGTCGTGGCTAAACTCACCGCTTCTTCGGAATTTCAAAGAGATTTTGAAAACCTAATACGAGAGATGGAGACCTATCCATATAGGTTTATCACTCCATTTCGACCAACAACTCATGATGTTTTAAATCAAGCAAGAGCAATGAGAAGTTTCATGGACACATTAAAGAAGGCTCGTTATTTAATAAGATAATTTGTTATGTTAGATATAGCAAAAATTTCTTCTCAACAATTAAAGGAACAATCTTTTATTGAAGAAATTAAAAAGGAAATTGATGAATTAATTAAAAGATTTAACTCAAGAGATGCCTTTATATTATCTCGCAGACTTAAAGAAAAAATAGCTGAAGATCCGTCTTTAAGAGAAATTTATAAAGAGATTGTTCCTCAACTTGATTTTATTGCTATTGGTTATTTAAACAAAGAAGAAATAGTAAAATTGATAAAAGATCATTTTGGGATCCTTCTTAACTTTCCATTTGATTCTTTAAGACCGTTTGACCTTATTCGTCATAAATTTAGCCAACTTCCTTTTATTGAGCACGAACTTTTAAGAGTAGAAATTAGCAAGGCTTTAAAAGAAAATGAAAATGTTATAACAAAAAATCCAATTATTTTAGAAAAAAGAGGTGAAGTTCCACCAACGGTAAAAAATTGGCTTATTGATTATGATATAAGATTGGAAGGAAAACCAGATCGGGCGATGGCAAGAACAGAATATTTAACTAACAGCGTAAATATTGTTAAACTTTCTCCTCAAGAAAAAGAAAAAATTCAAGAGTTAATTAAAATTTATGATTATGTAAATACTTGTTCTTTATTTCCTAGTGCCTATGCTCAAGATCTCATTGTCGATTGGCCTGAAAAGACATCATTTGTGATTTCAGAAGGTGACGTAATTGTTTCTCTTCCTCCACCTGAAGAAATTCCTTTCTGGGCTAGAACGACTCTAAAAGAAGAAACACCTTTAGAAGAAGAAACACCTTCAAAACCTTCTGAGTTATCTTCTTTTGAAAAAAAATATTTTGAGGAAGAAAAAGAGAGTAAATAGAAAATAATATGAATGACTATTTAGACAAATTTAAAACACTACCAAAAGAATTACAAGATGCTGTTACTTCTGATGAAAAAGTTAAAATATTAGAAGAAATTGAGAAAAAATATAATTTAAAATTAGCAAAATTAGTTGTTCGAATAATGATTAAAGATATTTTATGGTCTGATTTAGAAAATTTTTTAATCACTGATTTTAAATTGACACCAGAAAAAGCTAAAGAATTAAAAAAAGATTTAAAAGAAAAGATATTTGATGAAGTTTTAGAATATTTAGAAATAAAAAAACAAGGTGGAATAGATGAGGTTGTTAAAGAAATAAAACAAAAATTAAATCTTGTTTTTGAAGATGAAATTTTAGAAAGACGTTTTGAAAATATTATTAAAAGTTATTTAAAAGAAATTAGAAATGAGGCTCAAACTGAAGAAGTACTTTCTCGGGCAAAAAAAATAGGCGGAATGGAATTTCCTTCTGAGAAAATTAATGAAATTATGAAAATATTAAAGGAGTTAAAAGGCTCTTTATTTTCTAGTGAAACTGAAAAAAATTTAAAAAATGAAGAATTTCCAGTTCAGATCAAAAGGCCAATTGGTGAAGAGAAATTAGTTGAGGATATAATTATTAAACCAAAAGCTATTGGACCGATCGAAGAGCTTTCAGAAATAACCTTGATTGATCTTCAAAGATGGGGAGGAGGAGAAAAAACATGTCAGATAATTTTCGATAAAATTAATCTTTTGGCTGAAGAATCACTTTTTAAAAAATCAGAAGGAATCAATGCCTGGCAAAGAAGCCCTCTTTATCGTCTTTATTTAGAAATTGGTCAGGAAGCACTCGATAAAAAGAAATCTTTAGCTGAAATAATACAAGAGAGAAAGATAAATGGAAAACCAATTTTAGAAATTAACGATTGGGAAGCAATTAATGAATTAAATAGAAAATTACATTTCTAAAATTATGAGATTTGTTATTCCTCAATTTATCGAGATGGAACCAAAAATTATTGGTCCAATTACGCCAAGACAATTTATCCTTTTGATTTTTGGCGGTGGAACAATTTTTCTCTGCTATAAAATTTTTGATTTTTGGGTTTTCATTATTTTAACCTTCTTTTTTATCGGGCCAATTTTTATTGCCTTTACTTTTGTTAAAGTCAATGGTCGACCATTTCACTATTTTGTTTTAAGTTTTCTTCAAACAATAAAAAGACCTTCTTTAAGAATTTGGCGAAAAGAAATTGTTTTTGAAAAAGAATTTAAACCTAAAGAAGAAAAAAAGATTACTGAAACATTTAAACCAAAACCTCCTTTATCTCGAAGCCGACTTTCCGAACTTTCTTTGCAAGTAGATACTGGTGGAAAATATATATCAGAAGAATAAAATAAAAAATTTATGCCAAAACCTGCTTCAGTTCAAAAATATCTACCTATTACTGGAATTAGAAATGATTGCGTGATTTTAAAAGATGGAACATTAAGAGCAGTGATTATGTGTTCCTCGATTAACTTTGCTTTAAAAAGTGAGAAAGAACAAAACGCAATTATTTCTGGTTATATTAATTTTATTAATTCTTTAACTTGGCCAATTCAAATTGTTATTCAATCAAGAAAATTAA
The DNA here is from genome assembly GCA_938048445.1 of Minisyncoccota bacterium. GTDB lineage: Bacteria > Patescibacteriota > Minisyncoccia > UBA6257 > HR35 > CALIVE01. The sequence continues at coordinate 4,086 of CALIVE010000076.1, forward strand.
ATATTGATCCATATCTTGAAGAATTATCTCGTTTAGAAAAAGAGCAAACTAATGAGCTATTGAAAATTCAAATGAGAGATTATATTGCCTATATTAAAGAATTAATACAGCTTGGTCAGATTATGGCAAAAAAATTTTTTATTGTTGTTCCTTATAATCCATTAGGTGATGTCAAAAGAAGTTTTTTTGAAAGATTTCTTGAGATCTTCAAAGCACCATCTTTTATTAAAATGAAAAGAGAAAAATTTGAGAGATATCGGACTGAGCTTTTCAAAAGAGTAGATTTTATTATTTCTGGTTTAGCTGGGCTTGGAATTAATGCTGTTCCTTTGGATACCCAAAGCTTAATTGAACTTTTCTACAATATTTATAATCCAACTGAATCAGTTCTTCAAAAAGTCGAGAAAGTTGAGAAATTAAATATTGAATTATTATAAATATGATCTTTAATCCATTCAAATTAAAAGAGAAAAAAACAAAAAAAGAGGAAAAACCGTCTGAAGAAGGTAAAAAAGAAATTGAGAAAGAATTGATTGAATTGGAAATAGCTTTGCAGAAAGGACTGGTTTCAATTCGCGATCTAATTGCTCCTGTTTCAATGAAAATAACTCCTCATTATTTAGTTTTAGGTAATACCTATGCTAGAACAATTTTTGTTGTTGCTTATCCAGCCGAAGTCTCAGTTGGTTGGTTTACTCCAATTATAAATTATCCTGCTCCTTTAGATATTTCAATGTTTTTCTATTTTATTCCAACTGCTCCAGTTTTAAAACAACTTCAAAGAAGAGTTGGAACTTTAATGGCTGAAATAGAAGAGGACAAAGAAAAAGGTTTGCCAAGAGATCCAATGAAAGAAATTGCTTTAAAAAATATTGAAAAATTAAGAGATGATTTAACCCAAGGAACAGAACATTATTTTCAATTTTCTCTTTATGTGACTTTGTATGCTGAATCAGAAAAAAAACTTGATGAGCTGACAGAAAAAATTGAAGGAATTTTTGGTTCACTGGCTACTTATACTAAAAGGGCTTTTTATCAAACTGAGCAAGGTTTTAATTCGACTTTACCTTTAGCTTTCGATGAATTAATGATTGGTACAAATATGCCAACTTCAGCCTGTGCTTCGTCTTTCCCATTTGTTTCTGCTGATTTAACTTCTGATCGAGGAATTTTATATGGGATTAATCGTCATAACAATAGTTTAATTTTATTTGATCGTTTTTCTTTAGAAAATTATAATTCAACTGTTTTTGCCACTTCTGGCGCCGGAAAAAGTTATTTAGTTAAATTAGAAGTTTTACGTTCAATGATGTTTGGTACTGATATTATTATCATTGATCCAGAAAGAGAATACAAACATTTATCAGATGCAGTTGGTGGTAGCTATATCGATATCTCACTTGTCTCAGAAAGTAAAATTAATCCTTTTGATTTACCAAGGCCAAAAAAAGGAATAGAAATGAAAACAGCTGATATCATTCGTTCAGCTGTTGCTACTTTGAAAGGATTGCTTAAAATTATGATTGGTCGAGAAGAAAAAGGTCAAAAATTTTTTACTCCTGAAGAGGATTCATTACTCGATAGAGCTTTATTAGAAACTTATGCTAAAAAGGATATTGTTCCTGGTGCTGATTTAACTTACGTTGAAATGCCAACTCTTTCTGATCTTCAAGAAATTTTAGAAGGAATGAAAGGAGCTGAAAGTTTATTAGAGAGATTAAAAAAATATACTGAAGGAACATTTGCTGGCCTATTAAATCATCCAACCAATGTTGAATTAGATAATCAATTAGTTGTTTTTTCAATCCGCGACTTAGAAGATGAACTTAGGCCAATTGCTATTTATACAATCATTAATTATGTTTGGAATATTGTTCGTTCTGAACTGAAGAAAAGAATTTTGATTATTGATGAAGCTTGGTGGATGATGCAATATAGAGAAAGTGCTTCATTTTTAAGAGGATTAGTCAGAAGGGCAAGAAAATATTATTTAGGTGTGACAACTATTACTCAAGATGTAGTTGATTTCCTTGCTTCTGAAGATGGGCGTGATATTGCTACTGTGACTAACTCAGCTTTAACTTTTCTTTTAAAACAAACACCAGCAGCTATTGAAACAGTAGCTAAAGCTTTTAATCTAACTGAAGGTGAACAATATTATCTTTTGAATTGTTCAGTTGGTGAAGGATTAATTTTCGCTGGCCAAAAACATGTTGCTATTCAAGTTGTTGCTTCCTATACTGAAGACCAATTAATTACTTCTGATCCAAGACAGCTCTTAGAGATTGAAAAAGCAAAGGAAGAATATGCTCAGTTTTTAGAAGAAGAAATGAAAGAGGAAGAGATGAAAGAAGAATAATTTAACATCAAATTTATGACTAGAAAAATCATTATTATTGCTATTCTTTTGATTGTTATTGGTAGTATTTTGTTATTTCTTTCAACAAAAAAAGTAACAAAACCAACCCCTGTTAGCAACGTAGTTAATAAAGAAATTCCAGCTCAACCAAAAGAAAAAGTTGAAGAAGTTTATCAGCCAAAAGAATTGACAGAGGAAGAAAAATTGGCTTTATTAAAAAATGAATTAAAAATCAAAGCGCGGAATTTTGCTGAAAGATATGGTTCCTTTTCTACTGATGCTCGATTTGTTAATTTAATTGAATTAAAAGATGAAATGAGTAATCGGTTTTGGCAGGAGACAGAAGATTATATTTCAAAAAAAGAGAAAGAACCAATTCAAGAATTTTATGGGATAACGACAAAAGTTTTAAATGTTGAAGAATTAGCTTTCTCTGAAGATGAAGCAAAATATTTAATTTCAACTCAAAGACAAGAAAAAAAAGGAACAACTGAAAAAGTTTTTTATCAGGAAATGGAATTGAAAATGATCAAAGAAAATAATGTTTGGAAAATTGACGAGGTAAAATGGTATTAGATTTATAATAATAAAAACTTATGCCAAATGGTGAAGAAATATTCGATGAAGGGATGGCTCAGGAATTATTAGAAAAAGAAAAGGGGCAATCGCGTTTAGAAAGGATGCGGGAAATGGCCAAGGAAAAAGCTAAAGAGGCGATAAAAAAAGCTGCAAAAAAAGCTGTTAAAAAATTAGCCATGGCCATAGGTAAAGCTATCTTAGCTGGACTTAAAGCCTTGGCTGTAGCTTTAGCTCCTGCTCTTCCTTATATATTAATTATTGGCGGAATTATTCTTGCTGTCTTCTTTATTGTTAGTGTTTTATTGAGCGGAGATCCAGCAATTTGTGAAG
>CALIVE010000077.1 GCA_938048445.1 Minisyncoccota bacterium
GAAATTCTAATAGCTATGAAGTGAGAGTTCGGCGTCAATTTGTCTTAATGTTTCTAAGCCTACCGAGACAACAATTAAAATTGATGTTCCTCCAATACCAGCAAAGTGCAATTTAGTAATGCTTTCAACAATATAGGGTAAAACAGCAATCAATCCTAAAAATAGTCCACCTGCTAAATTTATTTTATTGACTATATTAGATAAATAATTAGCTGTTTCCTTACCAGGCCTTATTCCAGGAATAAAAGCTCCTGATTTTTGTAGGTTCAAGGCCAATTCATTTGGCTCGAAGGTGATAGCTGTATAAAAATAAGTAAAACCAAAAACTAAGACAAAATATAAAAAGCCAAAAATCAATCTTTGTTGATAAAAATTGTTAAAGTCTTCAGCCAATGTTTTGAAAAAATCTATACCTGTGGCTGAAAGAAATTGAAAAAAGGTAGCTGGAAAGAGTAAAACAGAAATAGCGAAAATTATTGGAATAACACCAGCCTGATTGATTTTTACAGGTAAATAGCTACTAACTCCTCCATATAACTTAGTGCCTCTGACTCTTTTTGCAAAATTAAGAGGAATTCTCCTTTCTCCTTCATTGACAACCACTATACCCGCTAAAACAAAAATTGAAAGAAGAAGTAGTATTATATAAGAATCAATTTTATCTAAGGAAAAGTTAATAATTGCTTGTTGAATTACTTCTGGGGCTCGGCTAATAATTCCTGAAAATATCAAAAGAGAAATTCCATTAGCTAATTTCTGTTCAGTTATAAGCTCACCTAACCACATTAAAAATATAGTTCCTGCAGTAACGATAATAACATCCCTTAAAATATCAAAGATACTTAAAAAATGAAGGATACCTTGATATTCTAAAAATCTTAAAAATCCGAAAGCTTGAAGAAAGGTTAGTGGAATAGTTAAAATTCTTGCATATTGGTTAAATTTTGCTCTTCCAACTTCACCTTCTTCATAATACAAAGCTTTCAATCGAGGATAAATCAAAGTTAAAAGTTGCAAAATTATGATTGCAGTAATATAGGGACCAAGACCTAAAAGAGCAATTGAAAAATTAGATAAAGTATTACCAGTAAAAATATTAATTAAACCAAGAAATTGATTAGCTTCAAACAAAGATTTCAACCTTTCAAAATCAACTCCTGGTAAAGGAATATTAGCGGTAATACGGAAAATCACCAATAGAGCTAAAACAATTAAGACTCTTTTTCTCAAATCTTTGATTTTGAATAAACTAATAATTTTTTTAAAAAAATCTGTCATCTTATTTCCGAACCAGAATTTAATATTTTTTCTTTTGCTTTGTTGCTAAATAAAAGTTCTGATGAAAAAATTAATTTTTTTGTCAATTCCCCATCACCCAAAATTTTTACTTTTGGCTTTTTATCAGATTTTTTAATTTTTAAAATTTTATTTTCCACCAAACTTTGAATATTAACTAAATCCCCTTCGTTAAATTTTTCATTAATTTTTGAAAGATTAACAATATAATCTATTTTTGATTTTGATTTGAAATCTTTTCCTCGAAGTTGTGGTATTTTTAAAATTACATCTCTTAAGGCGGGCCTAATTTTTCTTCCAGCTCTTGCCTTTTGTCCTTTCATACCTCGACCACTATAATTCCCTCTTTTGCCACCTCTTCCAATTCTTTTCTTCTTTTTTAATCTAAATTTTATTTCATTGATTAACATTTCCTTTCTCTCTTATTTTAATATATTTCGATAATTTTTTTAAAGCTTCTACTGCACTTAAAGCATTTGTTAAAGGATTTTTTGTAGCACCTAAAATTTTAGCAACAGCATTTTCAATTCCAGAAAGTTCTAAAACAAGCCTAACCGTTCCGCCAGCAATTACTCCTCTACCTTGTTTAGCTGGTTTTATAAGAACCTTAGCACTACTAACTTTTCCCTCTACTTGGCACGGAATTGTTCCTTCTTTAATCGGAACTTCAATCGAATTTTTAATTGCTGAATTCAAAGCTTTATTTACTGCTTCAGAAACATCAATACCTTTCTCTATACCTATTCCAACTTTCCCTTTTCTATTTCCAGCAATAACAACTGCTCTTATTTTAAATCTTTTTCCTCCTCTGGTTACCCTTGCTACTCTTTTGACTTCTACGACTCTATATTCCCAGCCTGTTTTTTTATCAATCATTTTTTAAAACTCTAAACCGTTATTTCTTGCTGCTTCAGCTAATAATTTTACCCGACCCTTATAAGCAAAACCTCCTCTATCAAAAACAATTTTTTTTATTCCCTTCTCCAAAGCTCTTTTAGCAATTAATTCGCCAACTCTTTGGGCTTTTTCTTTACCAGTAAGTTTTTCATTCCTTAATTCTAATGATGAAGCACTTACTAAAGTATGACCTATTTCATCATTAATTATCTGAGCATAGACATGTTGATTAGAAACAAAAACAGAAAGCCGAGGTCTTTCAGCAGTTCCATAAATTTTAGCTCGGATTCGTCTATGTCTTCTTATTCTTCTATCTTGTTTTGTTAAATTCTTTTTCCTCATTTTCCTATTGATTTTTTAATTGGTTTAGGCTTTACAAATTCATCTTGATATCTAAACCCTTTTAACTTATAAGAATCTCTTGGCTTTAAACTCCTAATCTGACTTGCGAATTGACCAACCTTTTCTTTATCTATTCCTATGCAAGTTATTAGAAAACCTTCTTTTGTCTTTTCGATCACCACATCAATACCCTCTGGAATTTCTATTTTAACTGGGTGAGAATATCCTAATTTAAAAGCTAATTCTTTTTCTCCTATTTTTTCAGCTGTATAACCTAAGCCTTCTAATATCAAGCTAACCTTAAAACCTTCTTTAACTCCAATAATTTTATTGTTCAGTAAAGTTCGCATTGTCCCCCATAAAGCTTTTGTTTTTTTATCAAGTTTTTTGGGTATAACTTTTAAAATATTGTCTTCTTTTTCAATCTTAAAATTTTCGTCAACTTTAAATTCAAACTCACCTTTTGGTCCTTTAATTTTTACTAAATTACTATCAATTTCTATCTCTACTCCTTCAGGGATTATTATTTGTTTTTTACCTATTTTGGACATTTTAAATTACTTCGCAGATAACTTCGCCACCTAATTTGCGTTTTTTTGCTTCTGAATCAAGCATTAACCCTCTTGAAGTAGAAATTATTCTAAATCCAAAGCCTTGTCTTACTGGTTTCATATCTCGATAACCCATATAAACTCGTCTTCCTGGCTTAGAGACTCTTTTAATATCTTCATAAGGTGGTTCACCATCAATATAATTTAAGTAAACAACTAAAAATTTCTTAACCTCATCAAGGGTTTTCAATTTAAAGCTTTTTACAATTCCTTTTTCTTGAAAAATTTTCAAAATACCAACCTTAATCTTTGAATAAGGAACTTCAATCTTTTCTTTCTTAACCTTCCAGGCATTCTTTATTCTGGCAAATAAATCTGCTATTGGATCAGTTGTAATCATTTTACCAAGAGGCTTTTTTAATTCCAGGAATTTCGCCCTTATGAGCTAATTCGCGAAAGCAAATTCTGCACAATCCAAAATCTCTCATATATCCTCGAGCTCTTCCACAACGAAAGCAAAAATTTACTTTTCTTGTCGGATACTTAGGATTTTTCTTCCACCTTTCTTTCTGTCCTTTACTTGGCATATTTTAAATCTTTATCGGAAATCCCAATTTTGACCATAATTTAATATTTTCTTCCTTTTTCTTTGAAGAACTTACTAAAGTAATTTGAATTCCAAAATTATAACGCACTTTATCAGAAACTGCTTCAGGAAAAACATTGACATCCCTTAAACCTATATTTAAATTTCCCCTATTATCTAACAAGTTTTTAGTAATTCCTTTAAAATCTCTTGAACGAGGAAGAACATAACAAACTAATCTTTCAATAAAATCTAATAACCTAATACCTCTTAAATTGACCATAACTGCTACGGGCATTTTTTTTCTTAATTTAAAGCCAGAAACAGATTTTTTTGCAGTAACTATTTTAGGTTTTTGGCCAGTTACCATACTTAAAACATAAAGAGCGTCTTCAATAATTTTGTCTTTATTTTCAGGATTAGAAGTTATAAGTTTTCCAATACCAATATGGGCAATTCCTCTTATTGGTCTTGGAACAGCTAAAAGATTTTCTTTCCCCAATTCTTCCTTTAATTCTTGTTGAATTTTTTTAAATTCTTCTCTAAGCATTTTTTAAAAAATTAATTAAAACTTCCTTTACATTTTTTGCAAAATCTTCTTTTTTCATCATTAATAAATGTATAACCAACTCTTGTTGGTTGTTTACATAAAGGACAAATCAATTTAACCTTACTTACATCCAGTGGAGCCGAGATTTCAATTATTCTTCCTTTTTCTCCTGCTCTTTTTGGTTTAACATGTTTCTTAACTAAATTTAAACCTTCAACAATGATTCTATTTTCTTTTGGTAAAGCCTTAACAACTTTTCCCTGCTTGCCTCTATCTTTTCCTCTAATTATTAAAACTGTATCTCCCTTTTTTATCTTCATTTTAAACTAATTCCTCAGCTAAATTAGCGATTTTATCAAAACCTTTTTCCTTAATTTCTCTTGGTATTGGACCAATAATTCTATTACCTAAAGGTTCTTTTTCTCCTCTTAAAAGGACAACAGCATTCTCTTCAAATCTTATCCATGTTCCATCTTTTCTTAAAAAAGGCTTTTTTTGTCTAACAACAACCCCTCTAACAACTTGACCTTTCTCAACTTGTTTGCCAGGTTCAGCTTCTTTTACTGAACAAACAACAATATCACCAATTTGAGCCCAATGTCTATTCCCTACCCCAACAAAACCTATACACATCAATTTTATGGCTCCGCTATTATCTGCTGCTTTTAAAATTGTTCGTGGCTGAATCATGTTTCTGCTTTTTCAATAATTTTAACTAATCTCCATCTTTTTAATTTTGAAAGTGGTCGTGTTTCTTCAATTAGAACTTTATCTCCAACCTTTGCTTCGTTTTTTTCATCATGGACATAATATTTTGTTCGATGTTTAATATATTTTTTATATAAAGGATGTTTTCTTAAAGTTTCAGAAACAACAACAATTGTCTTTTGCATTTTATCAGAAACTACTTTTCCGATTACTCTTCTTCTCATTTTTCTTTGCTTTTTTCATTAATTTTTCTTTTTTCATTAATTACAGTTAATATTCTTGCAATATTTTTTCTTGTCATTTTTATAAGGTGTGTCTGTTTTAATTTACCCAAACTCTTATCAATCTGAAGATTAAAAAGTTTTTTCCTTTCTTCATCTAACAATTTAAAAAGTTCTGGTAAGGTTTTATTTCTCAATTCATTAGCTTTCATCTTTAAAAACAATTTTTGTCTTAATTGGTAATTTATAACTTGCTGATTTTAATGCAGAAAATGCTAAATCTTTATCTTTGCTTTCAACTTCAAATAAAATTGTTCCTGGTCGCACTAAAGTTGCATAATGGTCAACATCTCCTTTTCCTCCTCCCATTCTTACTCCTTCAGATTTTTTTGTCCTTGTTAAATGAGGAAATATTCTTAACCACATTCTTCCTTTTTTGCCTAAAATTCTTTTAATTTCTTTAATACAAGCTTCAATCTGGGTATGTTTCAAATAAGATGTTTCTAAGCTCTTTAATCCAGCATTACCAAAATTTAAATCAATTCCTTTAAGAGTAATCTTTCTATTTAATGACTTACCTTTCATCCATTTTCGATGTTTTAATTTTCTTGGTTGTAACATTTTTTAAACCTCTTCTTTAATTTCTTCTCGATCGCCTTTGTAAAGCCATACTTTTATTCCTATAATTCCATATTTAGTTAATGCCTCCGCAAAAGCATAATCTATTTTTGCTCTTAATTTTGAAAGTGGCATCTGACCCCAGGTAATTGTCTCACTCCTGTGAATATTAGCTCCGCCAAGTCTACCGGAAACTTTTATTTTTACTCCTTTGATTTCTTTATTCTGTCTTGCTCTTTCAATTATTTTTTTCATCACTGCTCTAACAGATTTATTTTTTTCAATATCTATAGCTGCCAATTGAGCTAAATAGCTTGCATAGGCTGTTGGCTTTTTAACTTCTTGAATGACAATTTCCAAAGATGGTTCAGGTAATTTGAACTTTTCAAAGTGTTCCTTTAATTTTTTATTTAACTTATTTTGTAATTGCTTTAATTTCTGCCCATCTCTACCAATTAAAGTTCCTGGTCTGGCAGTTTTAATTATAACCTTGGAGCGTTCTCTATCTTTTCTTTCAATAATTACATCAATGATTCCTGATTTTTTAAACATTTCATCAATTGTTTTTCTGATAATATAATCAGCTTCTAAATAAACTCTAAAATTTTTAGGGAAAAACCATCTTGACTTCCAATAT
>CALIVE010000078.1 GCA_938048445.1 Minisyncoccota bacterium
GATAAAAACGTAGATTAACACGGATATATCCTTTTAAAAAACTCAGATAGTGTGTTTACTTAATAATTAATCAACTCTTCCTTTAAACTCGCGGTCATAATTTCTCCAAGCTTCAGCAACTTTGGGATATTTTTTATCAAGTTCAGATAAAATTAGTGATCTCAATGATTCAGTATCAACAGTATCAAGATTTTTCACTGATTCAAAAACAAAAGCACTTATTTCTTCAATAATTTTAAAAATCTCATCTTCAGAATAGCCTGCATCACGGGCTGCATTTTCAATCGATCTTTTTAATTTTTCTGGCTGAAATTCTTCTTGAAAACCTGATCTTTTGAGCACCTGCTTAGGCATTTTGATTTCTTAATTAAACTGACCTTACTTTATTATAATTCTTTTCAATGAAAAATTAATTTTTTAACAGCACTCTTTATAGCTTCTTTATCCATTCCATATTTTTTAATCAATTCTTCTGGTTTTCCTGATTCACCGAAGGTATTTTGTAAACCTAAAAAAACCATATTTGGTTTATATTCACTTTTTTGGACAATAACTTCAGCAATTGCGCTTCCCATCCCGCCCTGAACTTGGTGATCTTCTAAAGTAACAATTCCATCAACACTATTGGCAACTTCTAAAATTGTTTCTTCATCTAAAGGTTTTATAGTATGAACATTGTAAACATAAACATCTATTCCCTCCTCTTCCAATTCTTTCGCAGCTAAAAGAGCTTGATAAACTAAATGGCCCGTAGCAAAGATAGCTATTGATGCAGACTGCCGCAGACTATACGCAGACCCCCCCAGCCTATTTTCATAACATAAAAAATCATCTTCCACAAAATTGTCTACGTTTCGTTTGTGGTCGTTTGCATGTAGTCTGCGGTTGTGTGGGTTCGGTAACCAAAAACATTCTATCTTCCCAAATCTAAAAGGTGTTTCTTCAGTTGTAATAATTGGAGTTTTTTCTCTTACATATCTTATATAAACTGGTCCATAGATTTCAGCTGAATATAAAGTTGCTTTTTTTGCTTCCCAATAATCACAGGGAGAAATTATCCTTATATTAGGTAGACATCTCATAATGGCAATATCTTCAGTGCCTTGGTGAGTTGCTCCATCAGCAGCAGTAACAATTCCTGCATGATGGCCTGCAATTTTTACATTAGCATCATTATAAATTATTGTTGTTCTTATAGTTTCCCAATTTTTACCAGGAGAAAAAGTAGCATAAGAAGAAATAAAAGCTATTTTCCCAGAAACAGCAAGTCCAGCAGCAATTCCTGCCATATTTTGTTCAGCAACTCCACATTCAATAAATCTTTCGGGGAATCTTTCGGCAAACTTATGAACCCTTGTTGATTCAGCCACATCAGCAGTTAAAACAACAACATTTTGATTTTTTTCACCAAGCTCTAATAAAGCATCACCAAAACCATCACGAATTGCTTTTAGCTCAACATCCGAATCAAAAATTTTAGAATTTAATTTAAGTTCTGGGTTTAACATTTTTCTCACTTAGCTCTTCTTGTTTGATTGATAAAATAATCAAAATATCTAATTAAATCATCAAGTTTGGTTTGATATTCTTTACCGCCGAGATAAGCATCAATTAACAGCGCTTTTAATCTTGTAAGTTCTTTTAAAGTACTATAACCTTTATCTTTATTTAAATCAATAATTTTCCAAATCAAATCTAAAGCCCTTCTAAAAGAAGCAAAAAAATATTTCTCATTCCCCTGCCATCTTTTCATTCGATAAATCTCTATGCCGACATTCGCTAATTGTTCATTTAAAGATAAATTTTCCATTATTCAATTATTAATCAATTATTAATTTATTAACAATCTCTTTAATCTTTTCTCTAATTTTTTCATCTTCAACAAATCTGGAATTATTTCCATAAGCAGGACGAATATTAATAATTGAGTCAAATTCAATCCAATTATCTCTTTCAAGATCAGGATAAATATTTATCCCCCAAAGATGATTTTGTTCTGAACCTTCTTCCAAAAGCACTGCTTCTTCATCAGAGTGAAGTTCGCCTCCTATAGCCATTATTTCTTTTTTAATATCAACAACTGCTTTCACCAAATCACCGTATCTTTCTTCAGCAATTTTTTTCAACTCACTTCTTTTTATTGGTTGTTTAATAATTCTTATTATCTTTTTGTCAAACATTTTCTTATTATACTTCTTTCTCTTTTTTCAAATATTCCTCAAATTCTTTTTCTGCTTTTTCCATTATTTCTTTAAATCTTCGATAGATATTTCTTTCTTCATCGCTAAATCTTGGATCTTCGTCTAAATTTTTAATTGTCTCCTTCATTTCGTTTAAAAAGGCATTTAATCTTTCCTTATATTTTCTTTCAAAAGTTTCCCATCTAATATTTTGAATATCACGATGATGTCTTTCAATTCTTAAAATCAAAATCAAAACAATAATTAAGATAATGAGAATTAATATAAACAAGCTGAATATAAGAAACCAGTTGATTGCTATTTCTTGTTTTTGAATAATAACAGGCTTTTCAACTGTTGGGAAAAATAAAGTTTCTTCTTTTATTACTTCATTACCAGCTTTGTCTTTAATAATCACTTTTAATTTTTTGCTTCCCTCTAATCCCGTGATTGCTTTTTCTAAAATTCCTTCAAGAAAATTTTCCTTTCCATACAATACATCATCGACATAAATTTCAGCTTTATCTAACCCAGAAAGAGTATCAGTGGCAACAATTTTTAAAGAAAGAACATTTCCTTTTGGAACAAGAGCAAATTCGAAAACTTCAGGTGGTTTGGTGTCAATATTAAATTTAAGTCTTGCAATTTGACTTCTTCCAAATTCGTTTTCGAATTGCACTGCAAAATAATATGTACCATCAGGAATATCTTTTAATTCCTTTCTTGAAATAGGTGGTGAATATTCAACATAAGGAATTAAATCCGAGTTTTTACCATAAGCAGTTCTTACTAAATCAACATCTGAAGGCACTTTCCATTCAAAAACGGGATTATTATTGTTATACCATTTATTAGGATCAGGATGAGTTGGTGATGTTATACGAGG
>CALIVE010000079.1 GCA_938048445.1 Minisyncoccota bacterium
TTGTAAATTCCCTGAAGACATAAAGTAATTGAACCTCCTTCTCCACAATATTGACTTAAAGCATTTATGAGTTGCATATTTTTAACTTTTCTTTGAGATAACTTTCAATTTCATTTATATTAATTCTAATTTGCTGAGTTGTATCTCTATCTCTAATTGTAACTGTTTCATCTTCTAAGGTTTGGAAATCAACAGTAATACAAAAAGGTGTACCAATCTCATCTTGTCTTCGATATCTTCTTCCAATGGAACCAGAACTATCATAAACAACGGAGAAATCTTTTGAAAGAGTTTCATAAATTTTTTTTGATTTTTCGACCAATTCCTTTCTATTAGAAAGAAGGGGAAAAACAGCTACTTGAATTGGAGCGAAATAAGATTTAAACCTTAAAACTGTTCTTTTTTCTAATTCACCTTTTTCATTGGGTACCTCATCTTCATCATAGGCCTCACATAGTAATGCAAAGAATATTCTTTCAACTCCAGCCGATGGTTCAATAACATAAGGAATAATTTTCTCTTTCTTTTCCTGATCAAAATAAAACAAATCTTCCTTAGAATATTCCATATGTCTTTTTAAATCATAATCTGTCCGATTGGCTATACCTTCGATTTCTCCTTCACCAAAGGGAAATTTATATTTGATATCAACTGTTTTTTTGGAATAATGTGCTAATTCTTCTTTTGGAAGTTCATAGGGTATTATATTTTCTTTGCTGATTCCTAAGGTTTTTATATACCAGTTTAACCTTTTTTCTAACCAAAATTTAAACCATTTTTCATCCTCTTCGGGGTTAACAAAAAATTCTATTTCCATTTGTTCAAATTCTCTTATTCTAAAAATAAAGTTTTTAGGAGTAATTTCATTTCTAAAAGCTTTACCAATCTGTGCAATTCCAAAAGGAAGTTTAGCTCTCATTGAGTTTATAACATTTTTGAAATTAACGAAAATTCCTTGAGCGGTTTCTGGCCTTAAATATCCTTCACTTGCTAATTCCTCGACTGGTCCAATATAGGTCTTAAACATTAAATTAAAATTTCGAGCTTCGGTAAGTTCTCCTTTACATAAGGGACATAATGCTTTATTATCTTTAATTTCTATCTCTCCATACTCGCCTTCAAGTAAATGATCTTCACGGAATCGATTATGGCAATTTTTACATTCTACTAATCGATCATAAAAATTTTCCAAATGACCTGATGCTTCATAAAGAACCCTTGGCCCAATTATTGTAGATTCTATTAAAAAAATATTCCCCATCGAAAGGATATCCTTTAGCCATAATTTTTTAATATTGTTTTTTAACAAGACACCAAGATGACCAAAATCATAAAAACCTTTCAATCCTCCATAAATTTCTGATGACTTATAGATAAATCCCCTTTTTTCAGCTAAGTTTATAATTTTTTCAAGTTTGTTCATTTTAATATTTACTTTCAAAACCTATGAGTCTTGGAGTTAATTCAGAAAATTTTAAATTAAAGTTTTGTAAGGAAAATTTTCCTTGACCACTTATTTCTAAGAATGGAAGAATAACAAATTGATTAATATCACCAAATAAAGGTGGTGTAACTTCGATCTGAAACATTAATGTATAGGATGGGTAAATATCTCCATAACCTGCTTGAATTTCATCAATTCTATAAGTAAATTCTCCAGTTTCAATATTAAATTGTAGATTGTTAACATTGAATAACCCACCAAAAAGACCTGTTAATTTCACGCCAACAGGAATTTTTGTTTTAATTATTAAATTTTGAAAATCTTCGCCATAAGTATTAAGCTTTAGATAAAAGGACAAAGTAGTTGGTTTTCCATTTTGTAAAGGAAAAGGTCCTGTATTTTTTACTTCAGGATCTTGGTATAAAAGAATTCTTGAAGCAGTTAATTTTCCAATGATTCTTTTAACTGATTGAGTTTCTATTGATAGTTTTTTAGATAAAATTTGAACTTCTGGAGGTATGGATTCAGTTTCCAGGATTGCGTTTACAATTAATTCCAAATTTTTTTTGCCAGCTGGATAATTCCTAAGGGATGAGATTGTGAAAGAAACTGAATCAGATACTCCAGGATTAACATTTAATAAACTTGCCTTATTTCTTGGATTCCAGATAATTGAATTCTCATAAGGATCGAAATATCCATCAGTCCTTAAAGTTTCATAATCAAAAGGTCCTTCAAAGTTAACTTTTAATTTAACATTTTTTAAAGGAATGGAACTTTTATTTGTCCATTTGATTATATAGGTTATTTGATCTCCTAAATTAACAACATTCTCTGAAGGTTTACTTTCAATTTCTAAAACAACTGGACTTTCAAGAATATTAATGCTGAAAAGGTAATCTTGCAATTCAAAATTCTTATTCAAATAATTTATAGTAAAATGAAGAGAATTTAATGGTTTAACTACTGATTTTAAATATTTTGTGATTAAATAAATTTCAAATTCTGAATTGGGAGCTAAAGATAAAAATATCCATTCAAAATTTTTGTTTGGCGGAGGAGAAGCAGTTAAAATCTCATAATTGCCCTGAATATTTAGATTTACTTTTAAACTATAAGTTTTATTTGTGCTATTAACTCCTTTAATGATGATATTAAATGGTTCGTTAGTAAAAACTTTATTTGGTGTAAATACTTGTAAATTAATTGGATTTTTCTTGATAATAACATTCAATTCTTTATCAATTTGAAATTCCTGGTGCCTTTTAGGTGTTGAATAACGAAAGCTTATTTTTAACACCCTTATTTCATTAAAATTACCAAAAAAGAATAGAGGGATTTTTAATTCCCGGGAACTTCTTGCTTGCAAATCACCAACATTGATAACTCTTTGATTTAAATTTACATTATCAGGAAAATAAATTCCTTCAGGTAAATTAATTATTAATTTCGAATCAACCAAATCATAATTAGAATTATTTTCAATCTTTATTAAGTATTCATAATCCATTAAAGGTTCAACTTCTTCAACTCCTAAAATGTTCAAATTAACTCCACGAATATAGATGCTACGATAATAAAAAACATAACCGAAAACCAGTAAGCTGATTACAAAGAAAATGAAGACGATAAAAAATATTTTTCGAAAACTTCTCCTTAAAAAAATAGGAACTTCTTCATCATATAATACTTCTTCCCAAGTCTTTACCTTTTCAGGTTTCTTTTTTTGAACGCCCCAAATTTTTTTAATTAATCCTCGTCTTGGAGAAGGTTCAAAACCATACAATTCTCTCTCTAACTTTTCCTCAAAAGGTTTTTCTTCCTTTTCTGAATTTTGCATTTATTTAATAAATTATAATTTAAATTTCAATTTCCTTAAGGTGTTCTTTTAAAATATTTTTAACAACTTCAAATGAATTTTTCTTTTTTAAATAATTTACCTTTCCTTTAAAAAAATTTTTGATCTCTAAATAATCTTTGACTGGAATTTTCTGATAACTATCTTTTCTGCACTTTTCACAAAAAAGATAGGATTTATATCTATAAACATCACTTTCTAAAATTTTTCCACACTTATAGCAATTTTCAATGTTTGGTTCAACTCCTAATTCCTGAAAAATTTTTAATAGAAACCACAATGGGAAATTCTTTCGAAAGCTTAAAATAAATTTATCTAAGTTAACAATTAAATTCCAAAAGTCTTCAGAGACCATAGGAAATTTAAAGATTAATAAAGTCTTTAAAGCCCAAAGATAGGTATAAGGATATAATCTAAAAACTTTATAAGGAAGTTTATAAGGTAAAAAAGAAACAAGTTTAGCGTAATTTTCTTCTTCAACCCAAAAAATTTTCCCTAAATATCCGGGCTGAACAACTGATAAAAGCTTAGCTTCCGGCCTGTTTATTCCCTTAGCAATTAATTTTTTAATTCCAAAATTTTTTGTTAAAATATAAATTATGCTTGATTTTTCTTTTATATTTTTTTTAGTTAAAATTAGAGAATGGTCTTTTAAATAAGCCATGAAAGAGTTTTTAAAAAAATATAAATTCCTTTTACAATTGTTTTTAGCTATTTTAATTTTAACATTCAATTTTATTTTAGCGTATAATCTTGGCAAAAGTTTTGCCGAAAGAAATATCACTATTTTCGAAAAAAATCCTGAATTTAAAGAAAAATATGCTGATTTATTCAATAAAGTGTGGCTAAAAATAAAAGAAAATTTTGTTGACCAATCAAAGGTAAATCCAGATAGAGCAGCTTTTGAAGCTATTCGAGGATTAGTTAAATCTTTAAATGACCCCTACTCAGATTTTTACACTCAATGGCAAACGAAAATTTTAGAGGAAGATTTAGAAGGAAAATTCTGTGGAGTCGGTATGGAAATTGGAATAAGAAACAAAGTTTTAACTGTTATTGCACCTCTTGAAGGAACTCCTGCAGATCGAGCAAAAATTCAAGCCGGTGATATTATAGTAAAAATAAATAATGAGCCAACTGAAAATATGTCTTTAGAAGAAGCTGTTTCAAAAATTAGAGGAAAATGCGGAGAGGCTGTAGTTTTAACTTTATTTAGGGAAGGTTGGGCTGAGGAAAGGGATTTTAAATTAATAAGAGAAGAAATTAAAATTCCAACCGTTAAAAGTGAATTCATTAAACCAGATATAGGTTACATTAAAATAATTAATTTCGGTTTAAAGACAATCCCAGACTTTTTAAGTGCCTATAATGATTTAACTCAAAAAGGTGCTAAAAAATTCATTTTAGATTTAAGAAATAATCCTGGTGGTTATTTGGAAGTAGCTATTAGATTAAGTGAATACTTTTTGCCTAGAGGTAAAATTATTCTCAAAGAAATTTGGGGTAAAGAACAAAAAGAAAAGGTTATAAGGTCAGAAGGACCAGGTAGACTCTCTAAGTTAAAAATGGTTATAATAGTAAATAAAGGTAGTGCTTCAGCTTCAGAAATTTTTGCAGCAGCTTTAAGAGATAATCTTGGAGTAAAATTAATTGGGGAAAAGACATTTGGTAAAGGAAGTGTTCAAGAAATTTTCTATTTTGATGGAGCTTCATTACCTTTTAGAATAAAAATTGCTACTGGTAATAAAACTACAGTTGAGCTTGAAAAAGAAACTCAATCAGAAAGATATGCATTAAAATTAACAGTGGCTAATTGGTTAACACCAAAAGGGGTTAAATTAGAAAATAATGGTTTAGAGCCTGATATAAAAATTATTGATAAAAACCCTGAAGATAAAATAGACGAAGTACTTGAAAAGGCAATTTCAGTATTAAAATCTCTATAAAATAAAAAATGGCAAAGAGAAAAAAAGATAAAAGAGTTCCAATTTTATTATTAGAAGATATAGCCAGAACTGGAAATCGCGGTGAAATTAAAAAGGTAAAGATAGGGCATGCTCTATTTTTGGCCAGAAAAAAGCAAGCTTTAATTATTAATCCGAAAAAATTAAAAGACTTAAGCATTCTTGAGAAATTAAAATCTAAAAAGATTGAAAAGAAAGTAAAAATGATTGAAGAAAAAAAGAAAGCTATTGAAAGTTTAGTTTTTCAATTCAATTTAAAGATTGGTAAACATGGAGAGGTTTATGATTCTCTTACTAAAGAAAAAATAAAGCAATTTTTACATAATCACAACATAGATGTAACAAAAGATGCAATAAATTTAGAAATGCCAATAAAAGAAAAAGGTAATTATGAAATTGAAATTAATTTAGGACTTGGTGAAAAAGCTATTCTTAAGGTAATAGTAGATGAAGAAAAAGTTTAACAATTTGCCATTTTTTCTTAACCTATTTTTTATAATTTGGAAAAATTTATATTTTCTGGAGACGATATAGTTATTTAATTTTTGTTTTCACATATGGCAATTAATGAAAAACTAAATAATAGTAAAAAGGTTTTTTACACTTTTTAATTTTCGCAATTTATGTTATAATTTAAAAATATGTTTTCTTTTAATAAATTTACAATTAAAGCACAAGAAGCTTTGCAAAAAGCGCAGGATATTGCTTTGAAACATCATCACTCAGAGATAAAAGCTTTGCATTTGCTTTATGCTTTAGTTGTTCAAGAGGATACGATAATTACTGATATTTTACAAGAATTGAAAGTGGATAAAAATTATCTTATTCAAATTATTGAGGAGGAACTTGATCGAATACCTAAAATCTTTTCAGTCACAAATGTAACTCAACTTTACTTGGCCCAGGAAACATTTCAGATCTTAGATCAAGCAGCTTTAAATACAAGGAAGTTCAATGATGAATTTATTTCTGTTGAACATATCTTTTTAGCTTTAACTGAAATAAGATCTATAGCCAGGTATGTTTTAGAAAGATTTGGAGTTACAACCGAAAGGGTTAATAAAATTCTTAGTGTCTTAAGAAAAGGACAGAAAATTACTGATGAAACACCAGAAACTAAATATAAAGTAATTGAAAGATATAGCATTAATTTGACTGAATTAGCAAGGCAAAAAAAACTTGATCCTGTAATTGGTAGAGATCGAGAAATTAGAAGAATAATTGAAATTTTATCAAGAAGAACAAAAAATAATCCTCTTTTGATTGGTGAACCAGGGGTTGGTAAAACAGCTATTGTTGAAGGCTTAGCTCAAAAAATTGTTAGTAATGAGGTTCCTGATTCAATAAGAAATAAAGAAATTATTTCTTTAGATTTAGGAGCTTTAATAGCTGGAGCAAAGTACCGAGGAGAGTTTGAGGATAGACTTAAAGCTATCTTAAGAGAAATTAAATCTAATCCAGGTAAGTTTATCATATTCATTGATGAAGCCCATACTTTAGTTGGTGCTGGAGCTGCCGAAGGTGCTATTGATGCTTCTAATTTATTGAAACCATCTTTGGCTAAGGGCGAGATTCAAGTTATTGGAGCTACAACTTTAAGAGATTATAAATTATATTTTGAAAAGGATCCTGCTTTAGTAAGAAGATTCCAACCTGTTTTAGTTGAAGAACCTTCACAAGATGATACTATTGCTATTTTAAGAGGCTTAAAAGAAAAATATGAACTTCATCATGGAATAAGAATTTCAGATAATGCTATTGTAGCAGCAGTTAAATTATCAGCCCGTTACATTTCCGATAGATATCTTCCTGATAAAGCTATTGATTTAATTGATGAAGCTGCTGCAAGTTTAAGATTAGAAGCTGAAAGTTTACCTGCAGAATTAGAAGATATCAGAAAAGAAATAAGAAAATTAGAAATCGAAAAGGAGGCTTTAGCAAAAGAAAAAAATTCTCAAACTAAGATTAAAACTATTATCAATAAACTTAAGAAATTAAGGATACAGCAAGAAAAATTAGAAAAAGAGTGGCAAAAGGAAAAGGAATTAAAAGAGAAATATACGCAAATAAAGAAAAGGTTAGAAGATTTACAAAAAGAGATGGAAGAGAAAGAAAAAATCGGAGACCTTTCTCGAGTTGCAGAAATTTTATATGGTGAAATTCCTGCTTTAAAAAAAGAACTTAATGAAATTGAAAATTACTTTAAGAAACATGAAACAAAATACATTAAAGAAGAAGTTACTGAAGAAAAAGTTGCTGAAATTGTTGCTCGTTGGACAGGAATACCTGTAGCTAAGATTTTAGAAGACGAAGCTCAAAAACTTCTTAATGCTGAAGAGATTTTAAAGAAAAGAGTAATTGGTCAAGATGAGGCAATTTCTGCAGTAGCTAATGCCTTGAGAAGAGCAAGAGCAGGCTTAGCTGACCCACGTAGACCTATTGCTTCTTTCATATTTTTAGGGCCTACAGGAGTTGGGAAAACAGAAACAGCTCGTGCTTTAGCAGAATTTATGTTTAATGACGAAAAAGCAATGATAAGATTGGATATGTCAGAATATATGGAACCGCATTCGGTCGCTAAATTGATTGGTTCTCCTCCAGGTTATGTTGGTTATGAGGAAGGAGGACAACTTACTGAAGCAGTTAAAAGAAGACCTTATAGTCTTATTCTCTTTGATGAAATTGAAAAAGCTCATCCAGAGGTGTTTAATATTTTACTTCAGATTTTAGACGAAGGACGTCTGACAGATAGTAAAGGATTTACTGTTAATTTCAAAAACACAATTATAATCTTGACTTCAAATATTGGAAGTTATTATTTCAGAAAGATTGGAGCTATTGGATTTACCCGTGATGAAGAAAAGGAATTCGAAGATTATAAAGAAAAAATTATGAAAGCTCTTAAAGAATTCTTTAAGCCAGAGTTTTTAAATAGAATTGATGAAATTATTATATTTAAGCCATTAAGCAAAGAAAATATTAAGCAAATAGTTGAAATTCAATTAAATAAAGTTAAGGAAATCTTAATTAACAAAGGGATTAATGTTACTTTTGATGAGAAATTAAAAGAAATTTTAGCAGAAAAAGGATTCGATAGTGAATATGGTGCCCGTCCTCTACAAAGAGTTATCCAAAAGTTGATTTTGAATCCCTTAGCAGAACAAATTATTGGCAATAAAATCAAACAAGGGCAAAAAATTATTTTGAGATTAAATGAAAAAAACGAATTAGAAATAGTTAGTAAATGAAAGAAAAAATTATTAATTATCTAAAAGAATCTTATGCCGAATTTAAAAAGGTTCGTTGGTTAACTCCTCGAGAGACTTTTTATTGGACTTTAAATATCATCTTTTTTATTTTAGTATTTGCTATTTTTTACGGAATTATTGACTTTATTCTTTCAAGAATAATTATTTTTCTAAAATAAATTAAACTCTTAAAAAATACTCAACTAAAAAGAGACTAATTAGAAAATTGATAAACTGAACAGCCAAAGTTGCTAAACTCGCTCCTAAGGCTCCATAAAGAGGAATTAACCATAAATTTAAAATTATGTTTAAAATTGCACAAAATGATGTGGCATAAAAGTTTAGCCATTGTTTTCCTAAAATAAATAGCAAATTATCTAATAAAGTTAAACCAAAAAGAAAAATTATTATCCAGATAAATACTTTAAAGATAAATAAAGATTTTTCGTATTGACCACCAAAAAGCTTGAAAAACCATAAATTAGCTGAAAGAACTAAAATTATGGCTAACGCTGAAGCAAGACCTATAAATCCTATAAAAATTTTTCGGTATATTTTTTTAAGCTTATTTTTTTCTAAAGAGATTTTAGAAAGATAAGGAAATAAAGCAGTTATTGCTAAACCTGGTATCAAATTTAAATTTAAAATAATTTTTGTAATAGGTGAATAATAACCTAA
>CALIVE010000080.1 GCA_938048445.1 Minisyncoccota bacterium
TTCAATATATGACCATCTTGTGCAAACTTCGGCAATTGTTTCTGCGCTACCAAAACCAGCATTTTTACTATTTACAATTGGACCTGTTCAAGAATTTATTTCAACCGCAAGGAAAGCGTCTGATCTGTGGGCGGGAAGCTACATTTTGTCTTACTTAACTTATAAAGCAATTGAGATAATCTTGGAAGAACTTGGACCTGATAATGTCGTTTATCCAAACCTTTTGAAAAATCCACTTGTTGATAGATGGATTTATCAGCAAATTAACAGCACTGAGATTAAAAAAATTTTGGGAGCACAAGAATGGTTCAAAAAATTCGATATTTTTAGTGATAAAAGCAACAAGGAAACTTTGACAATTTTGACAATTGCCAATTTCCCTAATAGATTCCTTGCAATTGTGCCTTTTGATAAAGCGAAAAATATAGGCAATGAATGTGCGAAGAGAATAATAAGTGAATTTGAAAGATGGGGCGATGAAATAATTTTTATTGATGAGTTGAGAAACCTTAATATTGATAAGAGTATAAGCGATGTCATTAAGTCACAGTTGAAAAATTATTTTCAAATTTATTACGTTTATCTCCCGTGGTTTAATTCGGATCGTTGGGATGTTCAAACAATACTTGATGAATATAAAAATTTAATTGGTGAAAACGAGATTTATAAAGTAGTAGAAATTATAAAAGAGCATTCTTACTATAAACCTGCAAATGTAGGCATTGCTTATTCTCTTCTTTGTGAGCTGACGGAGAGGTTTTTAGCTTCAAGAAAGATGTATAGAAATTTCAGGAATATTGAGGAACAAATAGGTGAAAAATGTCATTTGTGCGGAAATTATGAGATTTTAGAGATAGATTGGGAAAAATTAGAAAGACAGATAGTAAAAGAAAAAGAAAGGCTTTGTGGTGTTTGTTTTACGAAAAGATTATTTCCCAAGCTTATGGGTAAAATTTTAGAACTAGGAGACATAGAATTTCCTTCTACTTCAGAAGTTGCAACTACATTATGGAAGGCAAATATGGAGGAGAGCAAAAGCAGGGAATTTGAGGCGAAGTTTGGAATATTTAAAATAAAGTTAAGGAAGATTCCAGATTCTCAAAGTGTTCCCAAATTAAAGAATCATTCACTCTGCAGAATAGATGGGCAATGGTTTTTTGAAACTTCGTATAGGGAAGATTACTTAAAAAGGGAGTATGGAATTGAAGAAGAAGATATAAATAATGCGAAAAAAGAAATTGAAGAAATTCTCGAAATCTTGAAAAATTTTCCAAAAGCGCCAACTTATTATGCTATTTTAATGATGGATGGGGATGAAATGGGCAAATGGTTAAAGGGTGAAAAGATGGCAAAAATTGAGGAATTGATAGATGAGAATGCTAAGAATGTTTTGTTGAAATACTCAAGTGGTGGGGATGGAGAAAGACTTCAAGAGATTTTGTATTCCAAGCATCCAATTTCAGCATCAATTCACCAAGCATTTTCAAGAAGATTGACAGAATTTGCTTTAACAAAAGTAAGGAAAATAGTTGAGGAGCATAATCATGGAAAATTGATTTATGCAGGTGGTGATGATATTTTTGCTTTCTTACCAGTTGAAGAAGTTTTAGAAGCTGCATATGATCTTCAAAAAGAATTTAAAAATATACTTGGTGAAAGGGCTACAATGAGTGCAGGAATTGTAATTTCTCATCATAAATATCCTTTACAGCTGGCACTTTCCAAAGTAAGAGAATCTGAGAAAAAAGCAAAAGATGAATATGGAAGGAATGCATTTTTTATAACTTATCTTGCAAGAAGTGGAGAAGAAAGAAAATGTGGAGGGAAGTGGGAAATGAAGGAATTTTTTGATGAACTTGTTTGTTTATTTAAAAATAAAAAAATTTCAAAGGGATTTGGATATAAAGTTTTAGAGGCAGTAAGTAAATTAGAAAAAATTGATCTAATTGAAATTATGATGAAGACAATTATGGAGAGAAATTTTGATAAAAAAGGGTTAAGCAGAGATGAAATTGAAAAATATAAAGAAAAATTCTTAACTTTTTTGAGAAAATATGAAGATAAACCGGAAGATTTTGCAAATTTTATATTAATAATTGAAAGAATTTATGGCTAAAAAGGAGAAAAAATGAACAAAGAAATTGAAGAAAAAATAATTCTTTATCCATCAAACTGGCTTTATAATGCAGGTGTTATAGGGTTTTTGAAAGTATTAGAGTTTGGAAAGAAACTAAATGAGAACACCGTTTTTGATCAAAATACTGTTGTACTGCATAGAGAATGGATAAAAGAAAGTTATGAACTACTTGATTATTATCATAAAGAGAAACTGGGCGAAAATTTTTCGATTTGGGGAAAGAATAAAAGATATCCCAATTATATTCATACAACCCAAAAAGAATTTTTTAAAGAACATTTTGTTCCAGCTCTTAGCAGTGCAAATAATAATTCTGGGAAATGCTGTAATTGGTGTGAAGGATATTTTATACCTAAGGAAGAATTGGAGAGATTAAAGTTAAATTGGATTAAAGAAAGAAAAGAAAACGGAAAAAAAAGAGAAAAAAATAAGAATATAATTGAAAGTTTTAATAATTTCCTTAAGCAACGAGAAGTATTTCAAGGAATACATATTAAAGAACTTGGAGCAGCCTTTACAGAAATGCCTAATTCTTTTTGGAATCTCAATTTTTCTACACCTTTGTGTCATCTATGTTCATATCTAATTATTTTCCATCATTTAGCTTTTCAAAAAATTGAAAAAAATTACCAAATTTTCATAAATACACCCCATTTTCGTCTTACTTGGGATTTAAATAAATTTGCTGAAAAAATTCTGGCTATTCAAAAAAAATATGAAATCCCAAAAGTTCTTGGAAATTCACTTCTCCAATGGACAATAAAAATGAAACCTTTACTTGGTGCATGGACAATGATGAATATTGAGATGATAATTAAAAAAAGGGCTACAATTGACTACTTTGATTTTCCTTTTCATATTACGAAAATTTTGCTTGACTATGAAATTGCTGATTTAATAAATAGAATCAGAGAAGAAAAAATTTTTGATTTAATTTTAAATGGTAAATTTTCTGAAATTGAAAAGGTTAATTATTTTGTTTTGAGAACATTAATAAGATTGAAAAATAATGAATCTATATCCAAAAATGACCCAGTTACAAATTATCTCGATGAATATAAAAATAAAAACCAATTATTAAATATTTCAAAGCTATTACCAGAATTATATGCCAAATTGACTACAATTTTAACTAAGGAGATAGATATGAATGAAAAATTTATTAATATTATGGTATGGAAATTAAAAGAAACGGGTAAAATAATTCCAAAAGAAGTCGCAGAATCAATAGATAAACTAGGTTTTCGTCTTCTTGAACAAATAAGACTTGGGAATAAAGACAATGTATTTTATATGCTTTTGAGATGTTTTGCAGGAAATAACAAAAAACTACCTGAAGAATTAGTTGAGATTTTTAAACCTGAATATGATGACCATTTTAAAATTTTAATATATGCGTTTCTAGCTCCAATATTTGGTGAAGAATTGAAACAAACTAAAGGAGGTGAAGAAGAATGAAACATATAACTTTAACAATGATTTTTGAAGCTTCCGCACTGAATAGGGATGAAAAAATCGCAGGAAATGTCTTATCTATAAAAAAACTACAAAGTGGTAACAAAACGGTAAGTTTTATTAGTAAACCAGCTATCCGACACTACCTCTTCAATACTCTTCATAAAGGATATGGGTGGAAACCTGCAGAAGTAACAGGGCAAGGGAAGGTGGTACAGTTTAATATTTATAAAGATAATATTATTTCAAGCCCAGAGCTTGACGTCTTTGGTTATATGTGGACACATGAAGATTCGGGAATAGCAATAACAAGAAAATCACCCATTGGAATTACAAAAGCCATAGGATTATTTCATTACAATGGAGATATGGCTTTTTACTCAAATCATGATTTAGTTAACAGAGGTAAAAAACAGAGCCTTGAAGTTGAGCCCAATCCATATAATAAAGAAGAGCATTTATCATTTTACAAAATGAGTTTTACTATTGATGTTGAAACTTTGGGAAAAGATGTTTGGATCATAAAGCCATCCTTTGAAAAGGACCGAAAAACTTATAAAGTTAAAATAGTCAAAAATTCAAGTACATTTAAAATATTGGGAGAATCTTCTTCAGATAAAGAACCCATCACCATCCTTACTCATCCTATAATAAAAGGTGTAACCATCGATGAAACTCAAAGAAAAATTGAATTTGTAGTTGATGAAGCTGAGAAGAAAAAAAGGATTTGTGACATCCTTAATGCTATTAAAAATGGGCTTATTGCTCAATCAAGTAACGAAGTTAATACAATTATACCTTTATTTTTAGTAGCGGCTAAGGTTAGAGTGCCTGTACCAGTATTTCATCCATACTTAGAAGTAAAACCAGGTGAAGATAAAATAAGTTATAGAGTAATTGGCTTAAAAGATGCTATATCAAATGGTTGGATTATAGGTAAAGTAGCTTTATTTGAAACCGAAAGAGTAAAAGCAAAAGAAGATATAGAAAAAATATCATGGGATGAATTTATAAACTCTATTATTTCAAATACTTAAACTTTACTTATTGTGAGGAGAAATCATGCAATTCTATAAAAATTTTTCTAATACTTTATTAAAGTCATCTATTATTAAAGGCTTACCCTAAGTATGAAGGTTTTAAGATTAAAAATTTATCAACCTCATGCTCATTACAGAATACCATTTACCTTTGTAAGAAGGCATACTTATCCCATACCTCCCTATTCCACTGTTATTGGTTTAATTTGTAATGTCCTTGGAATTAGAAATCAAGAAAATGAAAAGTTTAAAGCTTTAAAAGAGGGTTTATCACTTGCTATTTATGGAAAATTCCAAACAATGACAAGAGAATATGTATGGTTTAGAAATTTTGAAGTGAATGCTCATAATGCAAGATTTAGCTCCCCTGAAAATAGAAGTATTAATCAAGTGCCTGAGCACCCTGGTGGTCAAATCCCGATAAGGATTGATGTGCTTGAAAATGTAAATTTAATAATTTACATACATCATCCTGATGAAATTTTTCTTTTAGAACTTGCTAATGCTTTTGTAAATTCAAAAAATAGAATTTATCCATTACATCTTGGTAGAGCTGAAGATTGGATACTTTTTGAGGAAAAACTTGAGGACTCAATTAAAATAATAGACATAGATAAATCCACAAAAAGGCCTATATATGGAAAATTTGATTATTATACCTGGATTCCTGATCCTGAAAGAGATAATAAATACCTGGACCATAGTATCTATGACAAAAGCTTTAAAATTTTTTTTAGAAAAGTGAAAGGAAGTTCACATTTTATTACTTCTTTTTATATCATAAAAAATGGAATTAGAAATTTTAAACACATCCTAGTAAAACTCTTTGAGCAAGGTGATTTTCCTTTTCATTTTGGTAAACCTTTTGAGTTTCTTTATGATAAGTTTACAGATAATAAAACGAATAAAAAAATTTATATACCACTCTTCTTTTGCAAAATGCTTTACCCAGGAGGATCTATTGAATAAAATTGAAATATGGGCAAAATCTAATGGTATAACATTAAAAGAACATACGGAAAACTTATTAAATGCTATTGACACTTTTGATAAATTACTCTATTTAAATTCAACCTTTCCTCAAGAAGAATTTAAAAAACTCCTCCGCTTTGCTGCTTTTTTCCATGATTTAGGTAAGGTATCTCCAAGTTTCCAGAAAAAAATTGGCAATGAAAATTTTTATAAAATAGAATCATTTCCGGATATTCGGCATAACATATTTTCTTTATTTTTTATTAATAAAGAAATTGTAAAAGAAATTTGTAATGCAAAAGATAGCCTTTTTGTTACTTTTCTTTCTGCCATTGCTTTTCATCATTGGAAAGTGGATGAAAAGGAATACCTCTTGAATATTAATGACACTCTCATAAAAGTGTCAAACTTATTGTTAGATGAAGGTGAGAAAGGTATTAGAAAAGGTGATGAATTATCTACCCTGTTAATAAAACATTTTGATAATTTTGAAGTCAGTGGATTTCAAGCTAAAGATTTAATAGCATTTGATGAACATCTTGCCAAACATCTTGCAAAAGAAGGAAATTTAATAAGCTTAGATATTATACCACCTTATACTCTTTATTTTTTACCTGAAAAATTAAGAGCTGAGATTGAATTGAAAATTGATTTAAATCTTTGGATTTTTCTTTCGGGATTTTTATTGAGAGCTGACCATTATGTTTCATTAATTGAACAAAACTTAGTTCCTCTTTCT
This sequence comes from Minisyncoccota bacterium, assembly GCA_938048445.1. GTDB lineage: Bacteria > Patescibacteriota > Minisyncoccia > UBA6257 > HR35 > CALIVE01. The sequence continues at coordinate 6,344 of CALIVE010000080.1, forward strand.
CTTAATGAAATTGAAAAACCAATACCAAGCTTTGGAGTAGAAAAAAAATTAGAGCAAAATTTTGGCGAAAATTTTTGGCAAAAAATAGCTAATAATTTTAAAAACAAAAATCTTATCTTAATTGCTCCTACAGGATTAGGAAAGACAGAATTTGCCTTTTTATGGGCAGAAGAGAATAAGGTTTTCTACACATTACCTCTACGAGTTGCCACAAATCAGATTTATGAAAGAGCTTGTTACTTTTTTAATAAAAAACAAAATATACCAGAAGATCTTTTTGTAAATGAAAATGTAGGACTTTTACATTCAGATGCTGATTTATATCTCCTTGAAAAATCAGATATTTCAAAACATGATTTAGATGGTGAAAATTTGAGAATTCTTGAATTATCAAGACATTTTTCCTTACCACTTAATATCTGCACTGGAGACCAAATTTTCCCTGCAGCTCTAAAATATCCTCAATATGAAAAAATATATGCCACTCTCGGTTATTCTAAGCTCGTTGTTGATGAAGTTCAAGCCTATAATCCAAAAGCTTGTGCAGTTGTAGTTAAAATAATAGAAGATATTGTAGCACTTGGTGGAAAGTTTTTGCTTATAACAGCTACTTTACCTACATTTGTAAAAGATTATCTAATAAAAGAAAAAAATATAATTCTAGAAAATGAAATAATAAACTTATATTCACCGGATAACCCAGTAAATATTAAAATTAAAACTGATTTCAAGCATAAAATTAAAATTCAAAATAAAGATATAGAAAAGGATATAGATAAAATTATTGAGAAAGCAGAAGCAGGAAATAGAATTTTAATAGTATTAAATACAATTAACAAAGCAGAAAAAATTTACAAATTAATTAAAAATAAAATAACTCATAAAAATGATATCTATATGGCTTTAATTCATTCTAAATTCACTTTACAAGAAAGAAAAATTATAGAAAAAGATTTGGAAAAGAATTTCATAAATCCAAAACCTAAAAATGAAAGAATTCCTAAAATACTTGTTTCAACACAGGTAGTAGAAGTTTCTCTTGATATTGATGCAGATTACTTATATACAGAAATTGCTCCCATAGATTCTTTAATCCAAAGAATGGGTAGAGTTTTAAGAAGGGTAAATATTCTAAGCAACAAAATAAAAAATACTAATGACGAATTTAATTATAAAGACTACTATCCAAATTATGAACCAAATATATATATTTATTATCAAACTGATACCTTAAACTCTATTAAAGAATCTGGAGAAGGAAGAATTTATGAACAAGGGTTACTCCACGCAACATTTGAAATATTAAAAGACAAAATTGAAATAATGGAAAATGAAAAACAGGACTTGGTAGAAAAAGTGTATAGCCAGATGGAAAAATCAAATTACTTAAAAAAATTTTATGAAACCCTTGACATACTCAATGCAGGATATATCTCTGATAGTAAATATGAAGCACATAAATTATTTAGAGAAATTTATACAATTTCAGTAATTGAAGAAAGTAAAATTGATGAAATTAATGAAAAAATTAATAAAAAAATTTTAGAAAATAATCATATTACTTGGCTTTGGTTCAAAAAAGAAATAATAGCCCCATATGTGATCAATGATTATATTTGGGAATATGCAGAGCATGAACTTAAACCTCTTTGGCAAAGATTATCTTTAAAATCAAAGTTATCAAAAATAAATAAAAGAAGATTAAAAAATTATTGTGAAGGTATTTGGATTACTCCCAAAATAAAGAGAAAAACAATAAATTTTGAAGAGATTTGCAATATAAAAAATTATCAAGAAAATATTTTATAACTAATGTTGAATTTAATTGAATTACGAATTACAGGTATTCAGGTTGCTTATTATATAGTGTGTAAAAGACAACTTTGGTTTTTTTCTAATAAAATCCAAATGGAAGAATTTTCTGAAGATGTTCTCATCGGGAAAATTATAAGTGAAGAAACTTTTAAAAGAGAAAAATTCAAAGAATTAAGTATAGAGAACCTAAAAATTGATTATATAAAAATTAAAGACGAAATTATAGTAAATGAAGTTAAAAAATCGAGAAAACTTGAGGAAAGTCATATATGGCAAGTTAAGTATTATATATTTCGCCTTAAAAAATTGGGTTTACCTTGTTATCGTGGAATCATTCACTATCCAAAACTATTTAAAAAACTTGAAGTGGAATATAAAGAATCTGATAGCCCAAAAATTGAAGAAGCTTTGTTAAAAATAGATGAAATTATCAAACAAGAAAAACCGCCAGAAGTAATTAATAAGCCTTATTGTAGAAAATGTTCTTATTTTGAACTCTGTTATATATGAAAACATATTACATTTTTTCAAACGGAGTTTTAAAAAGAAAAGAAAATACTATAGTGTTTGAAACCTCTAATAATGAAAAAAAATTCATTCCTGTAGAAAATGTGGAGCAGATTTTTGTTTTTGGTGAAGTTGATTTTAACAATAAGTTTTTGAATTTTATAGCTCAGAATAATATATGCCTGCATATCTTTAATTATTATGGGTGGTATTCTGGAAGCTTTTATCCAAGAGAAACTAATATTTCAGGAAAACTCCTTATTGAGCAAGCCAGCCATTACTTAGATCCTAAAAAAAGACTTATTCTTGCTAAAAAATTCATTGAAGGAGCTATTCATAATATAAAAAGAAATTTACAAAAAAGAGATAATTTTAAAGAAAAAACTGAGAAAATATCAGTATTTGAAAACCAAATAAAAAGCGTAACCAATATTCCTAAACTTATGGCCCTTGAAGCACAAACAAGGAAAATCTATTATGATTGCTTTGAAAAATTAAGTGGATGGAGTTTTGAAGAAAGAAGCATACAACCTCCCAAAAATCCCTTAAATGCACTTATATCCTTTGGAAATTCTCTTGTCTATAGCATAATCTTAAAGGAGATTTACTTAACACCTTTAAGTCCTTTTATAAGCTTTTTGCACGAACCAAGAGAAAGGAGATATTCTTTAGCCCTTGATGTTGCAGAGATATTTAAACCAATTTTATCAGATAGGTTAATTTTAAAACTACTAAATTTAAAAATGATTACAAATAATGACTTTGTTGAGGAATTAGGTGGAATTTATTTGAATGAAAGAGGCAGAAAAATCTTTGTGGAAGAATTTGATAAACAACTTGAATCTACGATTTTACATAGGAAATTGAGGAAAAAGGTTAAATATAAAACCCTTATAAGACTTGAACTTTATAAATTAGTAAAACATCTCCTTGGAGAAAAGGAATATCAACCTTTAAAGGTTTGGTGGTAAAATGAAAGTAATTTTTGTTTATGATATTGAATTAAAGTTTAAGGAAGACCAAAAAAGATTAAATAGAATAAAAAAAATTGGCAGAAAATATCTAACTCATATTCAAAAATCTGTTTTCGAAGGTGAGTTGACAGAAAGCCAAATATATAAAATGGAAATGGAAGTAAGGAAAATTATTGATCTTAATAGAGATAGTGTAATTTTTTATATTTTGCCTGATGGAATTAAATTACAAAGAAAAATTATAAGCAATTTACCTGATAAAACCCATAATGTTCTTTGAAAATTGAATAGGTGCTTGGTTGTATCAAGTCTTTTTACAAACTCAAAAAGCTAAAATTTAATCTGTATAGGTAGGTTGCTCATGTTTCAGAAAATTGGCTAAAAATTCACTTTGCAAAACTGGAAGTTTGACGCAAATTTTTAAATTTTATCTCCTCAAATCTTTGTTTTTATGGTATATTTATAAAGG
>CALIVE010000081.1 GCA_938048445.1 Minisyncoccota bacterium
ATCCTTCTTGATGTATTAATGCCAAAGATGGATGGTGCTGAAGTTTTTTTGAAGATTAAAGAAAACCCTGAATTTCAAAATACGAAGATTATTTTTGTAACTAATATAGATGACTATACTGAGGATTTTGAATATTTCAAAGAGTATCATTCAAAAATAGCAAAAGAAATTGGAGCTTGCGATTACTTAGCTAAGTCAACTGATTTAGATAAACTTGTAGAGAAAGTTCAAGAGGTCTTAAAAACTTAACCTCTTTCAAAAGTATAAAAAGCTTTCCTTTTCATATCTATTTTTCGAAGGTCAATTTTTGGTGTAGGCTTTAAAATATAAAGGTCACTTGGGCGAGCATTATAGTATTTGTTAAAATTTTTTAATTTTGTTTCAATAATCAATCCCAATTGGGTAATTATTCTTTGAATTTCTAAACCTCTCTCCAGAGACCTTTCTCCATAAGAATAGCAAAGAAAGTAATATTTATTTTTTAGAAAGTCTGGAGATTTTCTTTTTTTATTTCTTCCCTTCCCCATTGAAGCTTCTAAAGCTCTATTAAGCCATACAAAAATTCCTAAGGGAGTATAGGGTGGGTCGAAAAATATTAAATTAAAATTGTAAAATTTGTCTTTTGGAAGAGGGTTTCTTAAATCATATTGAATTGTTTGAATATTAAAATTGTAATCTTTAGAAATTTTATCAATTAAATCAAGGATTTCTTTATCAATATCGACCACAGCAATTGGAGGAGAATTTAAAATTAAGCTTGTTGCTATTGAAGTTAAATCATCATCGCCTAAAAATAAAATTTCGCCATTTACTTTTTTATAAAATTTTTTAATAAGTAATGCCCTTTTTATTAAAGTTTCCTCTGTGGCATAAAATTGATCGAATTCTCTTTTAGGTTTAGACCTTTGATAATTTTTTAAAATTTCCTTGAGCTGAGCAAGATATTTTATGATTTCTTCTTTCATTGAATAATTTAATAATTTTCCCTAACAAATTTTTCTAAACCATTAGCAATTCCTAAAGCAACATTTTTATAACCTAAAATCAAAATTAGAAGGTCTTTTGAATTTCTTATATTACCCATCTCAATTATTACTGCTGGAGTTTTTGGATGAATTGCTCTTTTAAACTTTGACCAATTAAATGCATAGTAATGAGTCATATTTTCGGTAAATTCGTCAATAAAATTAATTCCTGTAGCTTTTTGATATTCTTTAATTATAGATTCTTTTAGCTTAAAAGCCTTTCCAGAATAATCTACAAAAGGTGTTGAAACCATAAAACCACTTACCTTGGGATCTGTTGAATTTGCATGAATAGAAATAAAAGCATCAGCATAATAATTTTCTGGAACAATTGCTGGTAAGATTTCTACTTTGTAGCCTTTTTCTTCTAAGATTTTAGCGACTTCAAACCCTATAAGCTTATTGATTTCAACTTCTTTCAAAGGACCGAAAACCCCACCTGTTCTTGAAACTTTCCGTAATTCATAGGGTGGGTTTGAATCTATCATATGACCTATTTGAATAGCAATCTTTAAAGGACCTTCTGGTCTTTGCCATTTATCAAAATCAGGATACCTAAAATATAGAGCTTCTTTTGAAAATTCTGGGTAAGGTTGGAAATAAATTTCGCTTAGAATTTCAATAGCTTTATCTAAACTTAAAATATTAGAAGTTGTACCAGCTAATAAAAATAAAAGTATTTTAAGTAATGCTTCCGGAGTTTTAATTAGCATTTTCAGATTATAATTATAAAACAATGGAGAACAATTTAAAGATTTTCATTGGTGCTGATCATAGAGGGTTTGAACTAAAAAATTTTTTAGTAGAGAAATTAAAATTACACAATTATGAAGTCGTTGATTTAGGAGCTTATAAATTTGATCCAGAAGATGATTACACTGATATTGCCTTAAAAGTTGCCAAGGCGGTCTCTAAAGAAAAAAATAGCAAGGGAATAGTAATTTGCGGTTCAGGAATAGGAGTTTGTATTACTGCTAATAAAGTTAAAGGAATAAGAGCAGGCTTCGGAAATGATATTGAAATTGTAAGAAAAGCGAGAGAGGATGATGATATAAATGTATTGGCTCTTCCTGCTGATTTTATCCCCCAAGAATCAGCTTGGATTTTAGTTGAAATATTTTTAAATACTCGGTTTAAGGGTGAAGAAAGGTATTTAAGAAGAATAAAGAAAATAGAAAAATATGAAAGATTACCTATATATTTGATTTTTGTTTTATTCGTTGGGTTAATTGTTCTTTCTTTACTATTCTTCTTCAAGCTCTTTTCTTAATTCTTCGAGTAATTTTTTAGCTTTTGGCGTTAGTTTTTTAACAGGCTTTAAAACAATTTTTAATATTAAGTCACCATTATTAATTCCATAACCAGGAATTCTTAAATATTCACCTCTATAACCCTCGGGAATTTTAACTCTGATTTTATCTCCTAAAAAATCAATAGTTAATTCTTTACCTAAAATTAAATCAATAAAGCTTAGCTCAATTTCTCCAATTATGTCTCGGCCACGGATTGTGAATTTAGGATGAGGTTTAACACTAATTCGGATAATCAAGTCACCAGATTTTTTAGTTAAAGGATCCTGATCACCGAATCCAGGAATTTTAATATATTCCTTAGGATTAAACTTTGGAGGCAAATTGACAGTTATAATCTCATCCTTAATCGTATATCCCCTTCCCTGACAGATTTTACATATTCTTTCAGGAACTTTACCTTTTCCACTGCAATTGTTACATCTTTTGGCAGTTTCAAAAATAAAACCCGTAAAAAAACTTGATTTTTTAAAGACTTTACCAGAACCTCCACAAACATTACATCTTATTAATTTTTTTGTTTCACTTCCTGTGCCATCACAATTGAAACAAACTACTTTTCTTTTATAACTTATATTTTTATTTGTACCCTTTATTATTTCTGGCAATTCTACTTCTAAATCGAAAATAATATCCCTTTTTTCTTCTGGAGTAAAACTAAAGAAATCTTCAATTAAATCTGCTAATAAATCATCAAAAGATTGTTGTCTGAAGAATGAATGTAAATCTTCAAAACCAAAAGGTGTATCAAAGAAGAATCCTTCTTTCATCATTTTTCTCTTTTGGTCATATTCTGATCTCAATTTTTTATCAGAAAGAACCCTATAGGCTTCTAAAATTTTCTTAAATTTTTCAGGATCTCCTCCCATATCAGGATGGTATTTCTTCGCTAATTCTCTAAATTTCTTCTTAATTTCCTCCTCAGAGGCGTTTTCCGGAACCCCTAAAATTTGATAATAATCTTCCATTGTTTAAATTTTAATAATTTCTTTTTCTAAAAGCTGGTATTCAATTTGAATTAATTTCAAATATTTCAAAGTTAAAAATATCAGGTAAGCGAAAACTGAAAGGATAGACCCTATAATTAAAAGGACATATCTTAAAATTAAAACCAAAAATAATCCTAATATTATTTTATAAGCTAATTGCCCAGAGGTTTCAATTTTTTGAAAATTTAAATAAATATATTCAGCCAAAGCTTCTTTAAGTGTTGTTTCTAATTTTAAATTAAGCTTCAATCTTTTATTTAACTCCTCTAAGCCCATTTTTAAAATTTCTTCTTTTGTTTTTTCATCAACTTCAGCTGGTAAATTTTTACTTAAAATATCTCTTATCTTTGTTTCAGGAACAATGCCTAAGTTTGCTACTTCAAAAAAATAATTAGATTTTTCAATGAATTTTTCAATGCTTTCTTTTGGTAATTCTTTAAAATTGATCAAAAAAACAATTGAAAGAAAAGTAAAAATAAGTAAGAAAAAAGTAAGAAAATTCCATATATCTAATACAGAAGAAAGGAAGTTAAGTTTTAAAGCATTTTTATAACTTTTGACAATCTTCCACCAATAAAAAAGATAAAAAATAAAGAAAATAAAAGTAAGTATTGATGCAAAGATAATATTTTTAAGATAAAGGTTAAAGAGGCCAAAAATCACAAGTGATTGAAAAATTATCAAGCCTAAATTGTAGAAAAATGGAAGAACTAATAGAATAACTGCTTGAAAAGAAAGAAAAAGGATTAAAGAAATCAAAAGGAAAAGCAAGTTGAAGAGAGTTTTATTCAGATAAAATTGGTAGCTAAAAAATAATATCGAAAAAAAAGAAACAAAGGAAAAAAGCAAAATGATAAATTCTTTAAAATAAGGAGCTTTAATTTGAAAATATTCTTCCGTAGAAATTACCATTAATATATTATACTTTAACCAGAAGTAGCTTCTGGTCCTTTGTAGAATTGAATACCAATTTGAGAAAGAAGTTGAGTTAATTCTTTTATCTTTTCTTCGATAACAGCAACATCATTACTATTTTTAACTTCATAAAGTTCTTTTATTTGATTTTCAATATTACTTATTAGATCTGGTGAGATTTTGTCTTTATATTCTTGTAATAATTTATTAGCTTGATAAATCAAATTATCGGCTTGATTTCTGGCTTCTGCTAATTGTTTTTTCTTTAAATCTTCAGCTGCATACATTTCAGCTTCTTTTTTCATCCTTTCAATTTCATCTTTTGTCAAGTTTGTTGAACCTGTAATTTTAACACTTTGTGCCTTACCTGTTGCTTTATCTTTAGCTGTAACTGTCAAAATTCCATTAACATCGATATCAAAGGTTACTTCAATTTGAGGAACACCTCGAGGAGCAGGTGGTATTCCATCTAAAATAAATCGAGCTAAAGTTTTATTATCAGCTGCCATAGGTCTTTCTCCTTGAACAACATGAATTTCAACAGAAGTTTGGTTATCTTCAGCTGTTGTAAATATTTCTGTTTTTGAATAAGGAATTGGAGTGTTTTTAGGAATCATCGGATGAGCAATACCACCTAAGGTTTCAATAGCTAAGGTTAGAGGAGTTACATCTAAAAGTAAGATTTCCTTAACATCACCTTGCAAAATTCCTGCTTGAATAGCTGCACCTATAGCAACAACTTCGTCGGGATTGATTTCTTTTAAAGGTTCTTTACCAAAATAATCCCTTACCATTTGTTGAATTAGAGGCATTCTTGTCTGCCCTCCTACAAGTAAAACTGCATCAATATCCTTTGGAGTAAGGTTTAATTCTTTGAGTGTTTTATCAACTATTTCTATTGACCTTTCAACTAAATCTCGAGTTAACTCTTCTAATTTAGAACGGGTTAGTTTGAAGTAAAGATGTTTAGGTTCACCACCAATAGAAGCTATAAAAGGAAGATTGATTTCAGTTTCATAAAGAGTTGAAAGTTCCTGTTTTGCTTTTTCGGCAGCATCTTTTAATCTTTGTAAAGCCAAGGGGTCTTTATGAAGATCAATTCCTTCTTGTTTTTTATATTCAGAAATTAAATAATCAATTATTCTTTGGTCAAAATCATCACCGCCAAGATAGGAATCTCCACCAATTCCTTTGGTTTCAATAACATTTTCACCAATTTCTAAAACAGAAACATCAAAAGTGCCTCCACCAAAATCATAAACTAATATTTTTTGATTAACATTTTTATCTAATCCATAGGCTAAAGCAGCTGCTGTAGGTTCAGGTAGTATTCTTCTGACATTAAAACCAGCGATTTCTCCGGCAACTTTGGTTGCTGTTCTTTGGGAATCATCAAAATATGCAGGAACTGTTATAACTGCTTCTTCTATTTTTTCTCCTAATTTTTCCTCAACATCTAATTTAATCTTCTGTAAAATCATTGCTGAAATTTCTTCAGGTCGATACCATCTATCTCCCATTTTTACCTCAACTCCTCCATTAGCTGATTCTCTTATCTCATAGGGCAATTTCTCTTTAGCTTTTTGAACTTCAGGATCAGAATATCTTCTTCCTATTAATCTTTTAATCGAAAAAATTGTATTTTGAGGATTGGTAATTGCTTGTCTTTTTGCTAAAATCCCAACCAGTCTTTCACCTGTTTTTGAAATTGCAACAACTGAAGGAGTAATTCTCATACCTTCTCTATTTTCAATTACCCTGGGTACTCCAGCTTCAACAATAGCAACCGCAGAATTAGTTGTTCCTAAGTCTATTCCTACTATCTTAGGCATTTTGGTGAACTAAAACTTTTACTTTTGCCGGCCTTATTAATTTACCATTTAATAAATAGCCCTTTGCTAAAACTTCTACTATTAAATTATCATCATTTTTATCACAATTTTCCTTAGAACAATTTTCAACAGCAATTGCTTCATGGAAAAGTGGATTGAATTTCTCATTTGAAGGATTAATAATATTTAAACCATATTTTTGAAGAATTCCTAAAATCTGTGATTGAATGAGTAAATAACCTTTACCTAAGGAAGTTTCTTTTGTTTTTTCATCTAAATTATTAATCGCGATATCCAAACTATCAAGAACTGATAATAAATCTCTCATTAATTCTTCATTTGCATATTTTATAAATTCTTGAATTTTAGTCTCCATTTCTCTTTGATAATGCAAAAAATCAGCCTTAGCTCTTTTCCAGCCCTCTAAATAACTTTCCTTTTCTTGCTCTAATTTCTTAATCACTTCTTGTAATTCTTTAATTGTTTCGCTTTCTTGAGGTAGTTTTTCTTCTTCACTCATTGATTGAAAAATTTATTAATTAATTTGACAAAATAAGGGTAATTTTGCCTTTTGATGCTTATAAAGCACAATGTTTTATCAGCAATTCTTTTAAAGATTACTGAAAAATGAGAGGATTCTTTGAATTTTAAAGGAATTTCTCTACCAATATACAAAACTAAATCTTGATCAATATTTTTAATAAGATTTTTTATATTTATTTTCAGTACTTTTAAGAAATTGGCGAAGTAATAAATCATCTCTCTACGTTCAAACTCAACATTTTCTAAAATAAAATCCAAACCTCCTTCTTCTAAATGCCCATCACTTTCTTTCAAAATGTAATAAACTCTATTGATTCTTGACAACAAATGTATTATTTCAAATAAATCTTTCTTTTCAAAACCAGCATAAATTTCTCCACTAATTCTTATTTTCTCTAAATTTCGCAAGTAAAATTCACGCCAACCAAAATCAGTTGGCACCCTGCCAGTAAAATCACTCATATTTTCAAGATAGCCCTTTTTAACAAGCTTATTCAAATACCACCTTATTGTTGACTCACCCAAATTCTTGAAATACTTTTTTTTCAA
>CALIVE010000082.1 GCA_938048445.1 Minisyncoccota bacterium
TTCCTACTTCATAGAGAAGAGGTTCAATACCTCCATCATTAATAGCTGGGGAATAATTTTTTTCAGGTTTAGCTGTTAACTTATAACTTCCACCCACAACAAAAGTATAATAATAAGGAGGTTTATTAATAGGATCAATAGGTAAATTAGAGATATTTATAAGAGGGTTTTGGTTAAAAGGAATAGGAATCCAACCAGTACCATCTATATTAGTTGGATTAGCTGAACAACGATAAGACCAGCCTGAAGGTAAAGAAGGAAGCTCATTAAGCCAGGAAGTACAAGTTGAAGAATTATCAGGCAAAGAAATATAGACAACATTAGAGGAGGCGTAAGCTAATATATTGAACTTTGGATTATCAGATTTTATTGTATTTATTAATTCCTCTATTCTTTTAAGGTCAACAATTCTTCGAGTATCACGAGTATTTTTTAAAAATTGAGTAGGTTTAATAATAACAAGAAGGATAGCTATTAAGCTAATTATAATAGCTAAGACAATAATAAGTTCTATTAAGGTAAAGGATAAGTTTTTAGTTAATCTTATCTTTTTCTTCATTGTTTAATATTATACACATTGTTATTTTAATATTATACAAGAAAAATAGTTATCAAAACAAGAAAAATAGTTATCAAATGTTAAGATTTAAAAAGAGTTGATTTTTTGTTTAGGTTATATTTTACCTGAATGGGGTCCGAATAAAATACCAAAATGATGACCGAATTAAAATATATATCTGCGTTAATCTGTGCATAAATCTGCGTAAATCCGCGGTATGTCTGCGCCATCTACGTTAAACTCGTATATTTATGGTAAATAGGGTAATAGTGCCATTTGTCTTGCTCTTTTTATGGCTTGAGCTAATTTTCTTTGATGTTTTGCACATAATCCAGTTTTCTTTCTGCTTTTTATCTTCATTCCTGCAGACAAAAATTTTTTCAATATATCAACTTCTTTATAATCTATCTCCTTTGCGTTTTGTGAACAAAAATAACAAGTCATTTTTTTATTATAACTATAATTTAATTAATTTTCAATATTAGTGAAGCTCAATTTCTTCAATTGTTTGTTCTGTTGAATAGAAACTGGCTGTTTCAGGATCAAAATATAAAGTTACAACTCCTAAGGGACCATTTCTTTGTTTGGCAATAATTATATCAGCTTGATTTGAAGGAGCAATTTGGCCTGCTTCCTTTGGTCGATGAATAAAAATCACAACATCAGCATCTTGTTCAATGCTATTATGGACAAAAATATCATTAGCTAAAAAGTTATGTGTATCTTCAACTGTAGCGTCATAGACATCTTCAATTATTAAAGGTTTAATTTCAACAATTTCATCCCAATAAATTTCAGCCTGAGCTAAATTTTCTAATTCTTTACTTTCCAAAACTTTAGTGATTTTCAGAAGCCTTTCTTGGTCTATATTTGATTGGAAAAGCGTTGTTTTGCAATAAGACATTTGTAATTTTTTTGCAAATTCTCCCCGAGGAATTTCCTCTTTAATTCTGCGAGGATTAACTATTTTTTGCCAAATTTCTTTATCGAAAAGATTATCATTATAATAGGGTTTAGTTTCAAAAATCATTTCAATCAATTTAGGAATAATTTTACCTTTAATCCCGAAGCAACCAATTTTATTCAAAAACTTTAAGATATTTTCTCGACCATAAATTCGCACTAAATAGTTTGTTCGATAATTTGCTTTTTTAGCTATCTTTAAATAACTTTGGATTCCTAAACGTAAGAGCAAGTGTTGAACTTGATGAGCTAATATTTCACTTGTTGTTGAATAATAAATACAAAGAGATAGTTTTCGATTTTTTAGTCTTTTGATAGAAATATTTCCATTTGTTGACCAAAGATGATGGAGGAAAAGTGCAATTTTTTCTGAAGGTATTTTGAAGAATATATTAGGTAATCTTTTCTCATAAGAATGAGCAAAATCTAATCCTAAATTTCTTAACCAAACAATAATTGGATGATGAATATTATGAGTTAAATGGCAGGGTGAAGGAAAGTAAATACGCCACCAATTTTTTTCTGGAACAATCCGAGCTTGAATATTAAATAATGATTTAGCAAGTTTAGCCACTAAAGAGATTGCTTCAAAATCACTACTTGTATAATGAACAGGTTCACTTTCAACATAACAACCATTGCCAATCATATGAGCCAAGAAAATAATCTCTTCATCAGTTAATAAAGACTTTTCAATATTCAAATTAATTTTTCTAGGGATAGCTATTTTTTCGCCAACTTTTAATTCTTCTAAAGCTTTCCAACCAAAGATAGTTCTAAAGGGATGGTTAGCTGAAGCTTTAATTGTTCTTCCTGTTTTTGTTCTTAGTAAATAGACAAGTTTTTTACCACTTGGAAAAACTTTAATCAATCTTTTAGGTATTATTCTTCCACTTTCATCAATAGTCAAAACTTTTATTGAAAGCTTTTTTTCAAATAACTCTTTCATTGTAATAAGCTCTCCAGTTTCAGCATTTAAAATCAAAGTATCACCAGTTAAACAACCACTCTCTCTTAAGTCAGAAAGTTTAGGAATTTGAGAGATTCTTTGCTCTGGTGCTCGAGAAAGCTGGGAAATAGCTAAAACTGGAACAGAAACTTCGCGGGCTAATTCCTTTAAACTTCTTGATATTTCAGTAATTTCTTGTACTCGGCTTTCATAACTTTTATAACTTTTTACCAATTGTAGATAGTCAATTATCACTAACCCTAAAGTTCCTATTTGATGTTTTAATTTTCTTACCATTGTTCTTATTTGTAAAGTATTTAAATTAGGAGTATCGTCAATATAGATTGGCGCCTGATTTAATCTATCAAGGGCTTCAGATATTAATGCTAACTCATTTATTTCTCCTTCATACATTAATTTTCCTGTTCTTAATCGCCATAAACTTACACCAGCTTCACCGGCAATTAATCTATCAATCACTTGGTCTTTTGACATTTCTAAACTAAAAACTGCTACAGGAATATTTTCATTAACAGCTAAGTGCCGAGCGATAGTTAAGGCTAAAGCTGTTTTACCTAAGGAAGGTCTTGAAGCTAAAATTATCAAGTCTGATTTTTGTAATCCTCCAAGATATTCATCCAACAATGGAAAGCCTGTTGGAACTCCTCTTAATTTTTTTTCTTGAGTATGAAGAGCTTCTATCCTTTGATAAGCTTCTTCTAAAAATAATGAGATATGGGAAAATTCATGGGGATAAATTTTTTCAGCAGTATTAAAAACTCTTGATTCAATTTCATCCAATAATTCTTCAGGAGGTTTACTTTCTTCATAAGCTTTAGCTTGAATTTCTTGAGAAATTTGGATTAAATCTCTTCTTGCTTTTTTATCCTTAATAATTTTTGCATAATTAACAATATTAGCAACACTTGGAGTTTTGTTGATTAATTTCATTAAATAACCGGGACCACCAATATTATCCAATTCATTCATTTCTTTTAACCTATTAGTTACTGTAATAATATCAATAGCTTCGCGATGCTCAAACAAATATAAAATAGCTGAATAAATTATTCTATGAGAAGGTTTATAAAAATCATCAGGTGTTAAAATATCGACAATTTTATAAATACCCTCGGGATCAATCAATAAGCAACCTAATAATGCTTCTTCACTTTCAATACTATGAGGCAAAGTTTTAAAGTCCTCTTTAGCCATTATTAAATTTTATTCAAAAAGAAAAGTATCGAGTCAAGCCTAAAAAGTTGAAAAAAGGTGGATAAAATTGCCCCTGGCAGGACTCGAACCTGCAACCTTCTCCTTAGGACGGAGACGCTCTTCCTTTTAAGCTACAGGGGCTTTGCCTGGGGAGGGAGTCGAACCCTCACGGCCTTTATCGGCCAGGGGATTTTGAGTCCCCAGCGTCTACCAATTCCGCCACCCAGGCTCTATTTTAGATTATAAAATAAATCACCTAATGATTGCACCAAATTTTTCCTGAAGCCTTTTAATTATTTTTTCCATTAAATTATTTACCTCTTCATCAGTTAAAGTTCTTTCTTTACTCCTAAATATTAAATGATAAGATAGGCTTTTTTCATCTTCCTTCAATGGTGATCCTTGGTAAACATCAAAGAGCTCGGTATCTTCCAATAAATCCTTAGCTATTTCGAAAATTTCGTTCTCAATTTGATCAGCCTGGATAAATTCAGGAACAATTAAAGAAATATCTCTGATGATAGCAGGATAGGATGGAATTTTTTCAAAGAATTTTTCTCTTTCAAAGTTTTTCAAAAGCTTTTCTAAATCTATCTCAGCTATAAAAACTGGTTGCTCAACATCATATTTTCTCAAAAGAGAAGGACTTAAGCTTGCCCAAAAACCAATTTTTTGTTCTTCTTCAGTATGAATTTCACTAAAAATGCTAAATTCTTGAAAAGAATAATCTAAGGCCTTATAGTGAAACTTTTTTAATCCTAATTTTTCTGCTAAATAACTTAAAACACCTTTCCCAAGCATATAAAAATTTTTATAATCGGGAATTGAAATACAGATACTTAAATTTGTCCTTTCATAAATTTTTTCATTTTTTAAGCCCCCAACATTACCAATTTCAAAAATGAGAATTTCTTTTGTTCTTAACCAATTGTAGTAATTCAGATTTTTAGAAATTGTTTTAATAAGATTTATAAAAATAAAAGGGCGATAAAAAATAAAAGCTTGATTTTGTGGATTAGCAATTTCAATTAAATTTTCATAAGTCTCTTTAATTAAATTTTCAAAATTATTTTTATCTTCCTCAGCGATAAAACTATAAGTCATAACTTCATTCAACCCTGCTGAGACTAAAACATTTCTTATAAAATCTTCGAATTTCAAAATATTTTTTTCTTGACCTAATTGGAAAACAACTGGAAATTTAGCCTTTATTTTATCGTAGCCCTTTAATCTTATGACTTCTTCGATTAAATCAACATCTTCTTTTAAATCAATTCTTTCTGGAGGAGGAGTTAAGTAAATATAATTTTTTGTCTTTTTGATTATTTTGCAACCAATTCTTTTTACAATATCTAAAACTTCTTTTTCTTTAACATTTTCACCTAAATATTCATTTATTTTTTCGTATCTCAAAATTATATTAGACGGGCTTTGTAATTTATTCAATTGAAAATAACCCTTTGCTGGCTTTCCTTGAGCATATTTTTGTATCAGATAGGTTAAATATTCTAAAGATTTTAAAGAATTTATTTCTGAGACCTTTCTTTCAAAACGATAGCTTGCTTCAGTTTGTAAATTAATTGCTCTTGAAGTTTTATAAATTTTACCTGGATCAAAAATAGCAGCTTCGATAAGAATATTTTTCGTATTTAAATCAACTTCAGCTGATTTTGCTCCTTGAATTCCTGCTAAAGCTAATATTTTTTTCTTATCTGTAATTAAAATAGCACCTGCAGGAAGAAGATAATAAACATCTTTTAATGAATGAAATTGCTCTTTTTCTTTTGATTCTCTAATTATTATTTCTTTTTCTATTTTATCGAAATCAAAAACATGTAAAGGAGCACCGTATTTAATCATTACATAATTACTTAAATCTACAATTAGATTAATTGAATTCAATCCGTAGCTATTTAAGAATTCTTTTAACCAAGGAGGTGATTCTCTATTTTTAACATCTAAAATTACACGGGCAAAATAATTTAAACAAGCATTAGTTTTGCAAGTAATCTTTATCAAGTCATTGATTTTTTTATTTGTTTCTTTTATCTTAAATCTTTCTTCTTTAATTTTCAAACCTAAAACAAGAGCTATTTCTTTTGCTAAACCATACAAATTTCCTGCGTCAGCAAATCTATTAGGTAAAATTTCTGCTTCTAAATAATCATTTTCTAAAATTGTTTCAAAAGACTTTCTATTTAATTCATCAACTACTTTATTCCAATCAATCTTTTTATTAAAAAATTCTTTTAAATCTTTAATTCTGAATCTCATTTTTTAAAATTGCTTTATAAATCTTAGGTCTCCTGAATTGAAATATCTAATGTCATTGATATTATGTCTTAACATTACTATTCTTTCAATTCCTAAACCGAAAGCATA
>CALIVE010000083.1 GCA_938048445.1 Minisyncoccota bacterium
TATATCTGAAGAAAGGTAGAGAGAACCAAAAATTAACCAGTTTTGGCCTGTTTTTCTTATGTAGTTATATGCTTTTTCTGGATTTTCAATAATTTTAACTTTTCTCTTATCTTTAATATACTTCACAAGAATCTCTGGACTTATTGCCCTTTCTGAATCTGGTTTTGTAAAAATTATTCTATCTGTGTATTTCTCAAAAATTTTTATCATACTCTTATAATCTTTATCTTTTAAAATACCTACAAGAAAAGAAAATTTTTTATCGGGAAATATCTTTCTTAGATTTTTCATTAAGTTTTTAACTCCATCTGGATTATGCGCTCCATCAAGGATAATATAAGGGTCTTTCTGAAGTATTTGAAATCTTGCAGGCCAGTTTATATTTTTAATTCCTTCTCTTATATCTTCCTCTTTTATCCTATAACCTTTTTCCTTTAAAATAAGAGATGCTTGAATAGCAATTGACAAATTTTCAACCTGATGTGTTCCAACAAGGTCTGTTTCTAAATTTTTCAGTGTTTCTTTCCCATAAAAATTAAAAACCATTTTTTCAGGGGAAATTGAAATATACTTGCCCTTAAAATTATCGCAATAAGTTAAAAGTTTACATTTCTTTTCTCGTGCTTTTTTTCTTATAACCAGATGTGCATCTTTTTTTTGTTTTGCTGTTATTACGACTGTTTTTTCTTTAATTATCCCTGCTTTTTCATATGCAATTTCTTTATATGTTTTACCAAGAAATTCCATATGATCGAGTCCTATCTTTGTAATAATATTTATAAAAGAAGGCAAAACATTAGTTGCATCAAACCTACCGCCCATTCCAACTTCACTTATAAGAATATCAATTTTACTATCATAAAAATAAGAAAATGCAATTATTGTAAGTGCTTCAAAATATGTTGGATAAAGATGATATGGTTGTTTTTCTATAATCTTTTGCAATTGCTCAATTTTTTTTATAAATTCTTCTTGTTCTATATTTTTTCCATTTATTTTTATTCTTTCCTTTACATCAATTAAATGAGGGCTTGTATATAAACCTACCTTATACCCAGAAGTTTGAAGAATTTTACTTAAACTTTTACAAACAGAACCTTTTCCATTCGTTCCAGCAACAAGAACAGAAGGATATTTTTTATGGGGATTACTAAGTTTTTCAAGATAATAAATTGTTTTATCAAGTCCAAGTTTAATCCCAAAATCACTTAAGGAATCAAGAAATTCTAAAGGGGTGAGTTTATTCATAGGTGGAAAATTCTTAAAATTTTGATTATTGTTTCTTTTAGATTTCTTCTATCAACAACCATATCAATCAACCCATGCTCATATAAAAATTCAGATGTTTGAAAACCTGGTGGAAGTTTCTGTTTTATTGTCTGTTCAATAACTCTTGGTCCTGCAAAACCAATCAATGCTTTTGGTTCAGCAATTATAACATCACCAAGAAAAGCAAAACTCGCAGCAACTCCTCCCATTGTAGGGTCAGTTAAAATAGAAACATAAAGAATACCTGCTTTTTTCAACTTGCCAACAGCAGCGGATGTCTTTGCCATCTGCATTAAAGAAACAACTCCCTCATACATTCTTGCACCTCCACCTCCACCTGATACAGAAATCAAAGGGAGACCTTTTTCTATTGCGAACTCACACATCCTTGTAAATTTTTCACCAACAACAGAACCCATGCTTCCCATAATAAAGTGCGAATCAAGAACAGTTAAAGCCACTGGAAAATTACCAATTTTCCCAGTGCCAACAACCATTGCTTCTTTCTCTCCTGTTTTTTTCATATCCTCTTGCAATTTTTCTTTATATGCCTTTACCCCAATGAAATTAAGAGGGTCAAGAGATTCCATATTTTGATATTTTTCTTTAAAAGTCCCTTGATCAACAAGAGAATTTATTCTTTCTCTAGCAGTCATTCTGAAATGGAAGGAACATTCAGGACATACCTTTAAATTTTCTTCAAGTTTTTTTGTATAAATAAGTTTTCCACATTGTTCACATTTTACCCACATTTCTTTCTTTATTTCAACTTTTTCCTTCGGCGATATCTCTATATATTTTTTTCTTTTGAATATCATATCAATCCATACTCCTTTATTGTTTTCTTGATATTTTCTATGTTTTCTTCAGATGGACCACATAAAGGTAAACGCCATTCAGGACTTATCATTCCCATTAAAGAAAGACATGTTTTTACAGGAATAGGATTTGTTTCAATAAATAAAATTTTAAATATGGGAAAAAGTTTCAAATGTATTTTTCTTGCTTTTTCAAAATCACCATTTAAAGCATACTCCACCATTTGAGAAACATCTAAAGGAACAATGTTTGAAGCAACCGAAACAACTCCTTTCCCACCAACTGCAATTATTGGCAAGGTTAAAGAATCATCTCCGGAAAGAACAACAAAATCATCTCTTTTTACAAGTGTAAGAATTTTACTCACTTGGTCAAGAGAACCACTTGCTTCTTTTATACCTACAATATTTTTTATCTCAGAAAGTTCTGCAACTACCTCTGGTGAAATTGAAACACCTGTTCTTGAAGGGACATTGTAAAGAATTAAAGGGATTGAAACAGATTTTGCAATTTCTTTATAGTGTAAGTAAAGTCCTTTCTGTGTTGGTTTATTATAATATGGTGTAATTAAAAGAGCGCCATCTGCACCTACTTTTTCTGCAAATTCAGTCAATTCTATCGCTTCTTTTGTATTGTTTGACCCTGTTCCTGCAATAACAGGAACTTTTTTATCAACATATTCAACAGTAAATTTTATTAATTCCTTGTGCTCATCATAATTTAAAGTTGCTGGTTCTCCTGTACAGCCAGCAGTTAAAATCCCATTTGTTTTATTTTTTATCTGAAAATCTATCAGTTTTTTATAACTTTCATAATCAATTTTATAGTTTTTTATAGGTGTTACGATTGCTACTATCGCGCCTTTAAACATGTTTTCTCCTTTTTTTAAATTAAAAACTTTATATCGTTGTAATAAAAACCAATTTCTTTCAATTTGTTAATTATATTTTTCTTTTGTATTCTTAAAACAGACAAAAGACAACTACTTTCTACTTTCACATATAGATTTTTTTCTTTTTCAAATAAGACATAACATTTTCCTCTTAAATTTTCATCTAACAATCTCGTCCATATAACAGAAATATCTATATTTCTGTTTTTATCTGGTTCATTTTTTACACCATTTAAAACATTTTTTAAGATTTTATCTATTTTTTCAATTTCTGCCATTTTATTCTACCTTTAAAGGCATACAAATATATAAAAAGTCATCTCCTTCTGTTTTTTTCATTAAAACTGGTTTAGAAGAAGAAGTAAAGGCAAAAATAATTTCTTCTTTATCTATTACTTCTAAAAAGTCAATTAAAAAACTTGGAGGGAAAGCGATATCAATATCTTCATCTTTATAGTCAATGCTTATTTTTTCCTGTGCTTCTCCTATATCACCAGCAGCAGAAATAACAAGAACTCCTTTTTTAAAATTCAATTTAACTTTATTATTTCTTTCAGAGGTAAAAAGAGAGATTCTTTTTAAAGAAGTGAGAAAATCAGATGTGTTTATTTTAGATATTTTGGATTTTTTTATATCTGGAATTACTTTTTCATAATCAGGAAATTCTTCTGCTCCACTTATTAGTTGAGAAATTAAAAGTATAGTCCCGGTAATTTTTTTATTCTTATCTATCTCTTTAGAAAAAGATGTTTGAAAAGAAATATTTGTTTTGCCAATAGAAATTTCAACATCCTGGTCATTTAATATATTTATTAACTTTTTGATTAAACTATGTGGCAGCAACACTTTCATTTGTTTTTTAAATTCTTCTTGAAATAAAATATTGAAAAGAGAAAGTCTTCTTGTATCTGTTCCTACAAAATTTATATATTTTTCTTTTATATCAAGTAATCCTCCTTTAAATTGATGTCTTGGTTCTTCAGGGTCTATACAGAAAATAATTTTTTTTAATCCATCTTTTAATATTTCTCCTTTTATTTTAAAAGTTAAATCTGAAGAAAATTTCGGGAATTTAGGAAAATCCTCAGTTTCCATTTCAACAAAAGAATATTGTAAATTTTTCCCAGTAAGATTTACAAATTTTTCTTTACTTTCTATTTCAATTGTTTCTTCTTTAAATTGTTTTAAAAGAGAGATAAATTGTTTTCCAGGAATAACTACTTGTCCTTTTTCTTTTACTTCACATTCAATTGAAATCTTAACTGTATTTTCAAGGTCTGTTGTTATTAAAGTTAATGTATTGTCTTTTCCTTCTATAAAAATTCCTCCACAAATTGCCATTGATGGTTTTGAAGGTAAAACATCAGCAATATAATTTAACCCTATATTAAAAACATCACTATTAATATTTACTTTCATCTTTTCTCCTTTTTTTAACAATATTTAAAATAAAGCATGTGTAAAACTTTTAAATTTATATTTATCAAATACTTAAAGTGTGTAAAA
>CALIVE010000084.1 GCA_938048445.1 Minisyncoccota bacterium
AAAAAAGAAAATTTAGTAGGAAAAATTTTAGTAAAACTCATTTCTCTGCCAATTAAAGGAAAAGAATATTATGGAACTGAAATTGATGGGAAAGAAAATTCACCATTTGAGGGAACATACTTTGCAATGCTTTTTGAAAAAGACGATAAAGGAACTTATTACTTAATAAAAATGAAAGGAGCACCAACGATGTGTATGGAAGAAACTTTTTCTGGATATGAAAATATGCCTGAATATTTTGATAGAAAAAGTATTGAAGGTGAATATGAAGTTGATCTATTAACTTGGAAGTTTGTCGGTGAAGAGGAAATAACTTTAGAATCTGGAAAGAAAATAAAAGTTTTTAGATTTAAATCAGATATAGGAACTTATGGAAGTCGTGATCTTTGGCTTTCTCCAGCTGTCCCAACCTATTTGGTATTAAACAGAGAAACCCTTGAAGGTGTGAGTCGTTCAATTACTTTGACTAATTTTGGTATGGATGGCGGTTTGCCTAATTTTACCAACGAAGATCTGAAAGCTTGTGAAAGTGAATCATCAGGTGTTCTTCCTCAATTACCATTTAATTTGCCTTCAGGAGTTTCAAAATTTTTCTGCGAAACTGATGCTGATTGTGCTTGTGGAGTAGATAAAGAAACAGGAAAATGTGCTTTTGGTAATAAAAATTTTATTGATACATCAAAACAATGTCCTGACTTTTGCAGTGGGATTCACGGCAAGTTTAGAATAAAATGTATCAGTAATGTTTGTACTCCTCAAATCTAATGTGTCTTATATCGCATATTAAGGTTAAAATAAATTAATGAGAAATAATATAAAGACTGTCGACAAAAGGAAAGCGTTTTTATTTTTAATATTCTTGTTGATAACAATTACAGCTTATTTTAAAATTTTCTTTTCTTTATATACATTACAAGGACTCGGCAAAGAAGGCTGGCTATATAAAATATTAGAATTTCTTCCTGTAGAAATAATATGGATGAATTTAAGTTTACCGGTTTTAATAATATTTTCTGGCTCTCCAAGTCTTATTATAGGATCTTTCATATTCGCTACATTATTGGGGTTTCCTATGGTAATCATTATAATTTTAAATATTTGCTATCTATATATCATTGCAAAATTGCTAATAATTTGCTTTGATAAGTATAGAGATAGATTCTCTAAATGGCATTGGCTGGTGATTAATGTTTACCCTTCTTCACTTGAAAGATTTTTTAACTCTTTTTCTTTTTGTTGAATTTTTTCAAAAGCTTGACGCCGAGCAAAATCGTAGTCATTAAAGTCAATCAATAGATATTTACCAATTAAGGGATAAATTCTTTGTATTATTCTTCCTTTTTCTTGTTCAATTTTTCGATAATCAGGATGGCCTTGAGATATAGTTCTTAGTTCAGATTCCCAGAAAAACTGTCTTAAGTTTTGATATTGAATAAATCTTATTTTGTGGGCAAAAGTTGCCGAATATTGGGCAACATCATTGTCAAACTTTTCAATTTTTTTAAATAATTGTTCAACTTTTTCAATAGCCATAGTAAATTTTTCTTCTAAACCAATTTCTTTAATTTCTTCAGGAATTATGTAACCATTGTAGATGTTAAATTTTTGATGATATTGAGTTTGCATTCGATGCCTTTGCAAATCTCGCCAAGCTCCAATATTAGTTATAATTTCCCACCTTAAATAAATATTCTCAAAAGCTCGAGGAGTTTTATACCAGCGAAATCTTCTATCTTTTAAAACTTTCTCTAAAATTTTTTCTTTTTCTGAAATTTTTAATCTTCTGATTTTTTCTAAAATTTTCTCAAATGGTTCTTTTAATTCAGGATAAAGAAGGCCAGCAATTATTTTATCTTCTCCTTCAGGGTCATATTCTAAAAGTGTAAGAGAACCTTCTTTAATAATTTCTTTTGGGTAATTTATCTCTTCTAAACTTTCTCTAATTCTTTGGCTTCTTTCTCCAAGATATTTTCGATATTCTTTACTCTCTTCTTTTCCTAATCTTCTTAAAAAAGCAGGAATAATTTTAATTAATTCCTCATAAGCTCTTTTGCCTGCCCAACGAATTTCTTCTAAATTATGATTTAGGCATCTATTAATTAGATATTCAAAGGCTTGCCCATTACCAAAAAGAGCTAATTGACTTAAAGTTGAAGTTGGCAAAATACTTCGAACAACATCACAGACTTTTGTTTTGAGGATAATTTCTTTTTCTTGAGGATACTTATTTTTTAAATATTCAAAGTATTTTTGATAAAGAAGAGAATAGGTTTTAAAAATAAAATCCATAGTTGTTCTATATTCTTCAGTTAATCCCATCTTTTCAATTTCTGGAGGGGTAAAATAAGGATAGTTGCTAGAAATTTTTTTAGAAAAGTCTACATACCTTGTTGATTTTTCAATTGGTGCTAAACCTATTCTCTGATTTTCAATATGTTTAATAGCTACTTGGGATAATGATGAATATATTAAGTAAGTTCCAGCCATTTGAGCAATTGAATCGTCTCCGTATTCAGCTAACCATTTAATATAAAACTCTCGAGCTTTAGGATTAGCAAAAATATTTTCAAAAGGATATTGATGAAGAAAATTTATTAAAGATTTAATTGTCAAACCATATTCAGTCTCCAAGAAAGGTTTTATAAATTCATTCAAAAAGACAATTCTTAAATCATCTTTAGAACGACTTGCACGGGAACATAAAGCACCAGCAACTTCTGGTGGCAAGAAAGTAATCGCATAAACTGACCTATCTAAATTAGTAAAAAATGGTTTAATTAAATACTTCTCCTCTTCATTAAGGGTTAAATTTTCAAATAATGTTTCTTCCATACTCTTAATAAAATTAAAAATTAAAAATTAATAAAATATTAATTCCCTCCTCTAAAATTATAATTGGGTAATAATGCCATTCTTTAAACAATTTTCCAAATTTCAAACCATCAGTAAATTAGCCTTTATTATATATATAAATAAAATAGATTAGAAAACATTCTAAAATCCACCAACCAAAACTTTTCTGTTTTGTTTAATAAACATATTCGTAAGATAATAAACTTAATTTTTGCTTTTATAATTATACAAAATAGAAAACGATTTTTTATAGAAAATTTAATATTTAATAATGCCAAAATATATTTTTGTTTGCGGAGGGGTAATTTCTGGGGTTGGAAAAGGCGTAGCAACTGCTTCAATTGCTCGAATTTTAGAATGGTATGGATATAGAACTACTTGTTTGAAAATTGATCCCTATGTAAATGTTGATGCTGGGACAATGAATCCAATTGAACATGGTGAAGTTTTTGTTTTAAAAGATGGAACTGAATGCGATCAGGATATGGGCCATTACGAAAGATTCTTAAACAAAGAGCTAACAAAAGAAAACTATATGACAACTGGTAGTGTTTACTTATCTTTAATTCAGAAAGAAAGAAGTTTGTATTTTGATGGTAAATGTGTTGAAGTTGTTCCCCATGTCCCCTTAGAAGTTATTGAAAAGATAAATAGAGCACAAAAATTAACAAAATCTGAAATTGTTCTTATTGAAATTGGCGGAACAGTTGGTGAATATCAAAATTTATTGTTTTTAGAAGCTGTCAGGATTTTAAAACAAAAATTTCCCAGAGATGTTCTTTTAATTTTAGTAAGTTATCTTCCTTATCAGGGTGAAGGCATGGAGCTTAAAACAAAACCAACTCAATATGCTATAAGAACTTTAAATTCTGCAGGCCTTCATCCAGATTTTGTTTTAGCTCGAGCTATCAAACCTTTAGATCAGATTAGAAAGGAAAAAATCGCTTTTAATTGTAATTTAAATCCTGAAGATATAATTTCAGCTCCTGATGAAAAATTAATTTATAAAATCCCTTTAAATTTTGAAAAAGATAAATTAGGTTTGAAAATCTTAAAAAAGCTCAATTTAAAACCAAGAAAAAAGAAGGTAGATAATAAAGAAAAATGGGCAAAAGAAATTGAAAAAATCGAGAGGTTGAATAAAGAAGTGAAAATTGGGATTGTTGGTAAATATTTTAAAACTGGTGATTTTATATTAAGCGATGCTTATATTTCAGTTATTGAGGCAATAAAACATGCTAGTTGGTCATTGGGTTATAAACCAAAAATTGATTGGTTAAATTCTGAAGAATATGAAAAAGATAAAAATAAGTTAGAAGATTTAAAAAATTATAATGGAATAATTATACCCGGTGGATTCGGCTCTCGTGGAGTTGAAGGTAAAATTTTGGCGATTCAATACTGTCGGGAAAATAAAATTCCTTGCCTTGGTTTATGTTATGGATTACAACTAATGATTGTTGAATTTGCTCGAAATGTTTGTGGACTAAAAAATGCTCATACTACTGAAGTTAATCCAAAAACAAAGTATCCAGTTATTGATATTTTAGAAGAACAAAAGAAATTATTAAAAGAAAAATTATATGGTGGGACAATGAGACTTGGTGATTGGGAATGCGAAATCAAAAAAGGAACAATTGCTTATAGGGCTTATAAGAAAACAAATATTTTAGAAAGACATCGCCATCGCTATGAAGTTAATCCCAGATATCATAGAATTTTGCAAAAATATGGATTTATTTTTTCAGGAATTTCTCAAAAAGGTTTATTAGTAGAAATTGGAGAACTTTCTCAAAAAAATCATCCCTTCTTTTTAGGCACTCAATTCCACCCAGAATTTAAATCAAAATTTTTACACCCACACCCTTTGTTTATGGAATTTATTAAATCAGCAATAAGACTTACTTCCAATTAAATTGGTAATTCGCAGTTGAATGTAATTTAAATTTTCTTTTATGTTTTTCAATATCTTCGCCAATAATTTCAATTTTAGATAAAAAATCTTCCCTTATTCCCAAGTGATATAAATAACCAATTTTATAAGGTTCTACACCCATTAAATAACTCATTAAAGCATCAACATAAACTGCATTTAAGCCAGACAAAGCTAAGTTCATCTTTACTGCTGTTCCGTCAACAGGTCCATCACCTTCCATAGCTTCAAAAGCATCGATAATTGCTAAATCAGGAGAAATATGTTCTTGATAAACCTTAGCTAAAGTAAGATTTATTGCTCTATAACCTTGATGAATTTTTTCTTTATCATCTTGAAGTGAACCAACAACAATATTTTTGATTGAAAGGGTAACAATCACAGTGTCATGAGTTTTTGCTGGACAAATTGAAACATAAAAAATATCAGGATTTAGCTTTTTAATCATAATTTTTGCACTTTTTATTTTTACTAAATTCAACCTTCTATCATAAATTTCTATTTCATAAGATTCTTCTTTATTGAGGTCTAAAAATTGAAGGTCAGGGAAAATTTCTTTCAATTCATAATACCCAAAATTTTCAAATCCGTTTTCTGTCTCTCCGATTGCTGAGCCTTCGGCAATAATTACCTTTTTATCTGTAAGATTATTTTCAATCAAAAAATTTAATAATCCCTTAATTGCATCTTTATGAGTTGCTGAAAGTTGAACCTTTGTTGAAACTAAATTAGGTTTAATTAAAATAGTAGATTTATTTTTAAGTTTTTCCCTAATTTCATCACTTAAAAATTCAAGGCTTTTTTTAATATTTAATTCTCTATTTTCTCCATAAGTTATTGCAATTTTTTCCATTTTTAAATTTGATCAGGAAAGAGCATAAATTAAATTATATTTTTCCTTGAGATATTTCAAAAAGGGCTGATATGTAAATGGATTTCCATAAATTCTTAAAATAAAGTCTTTGGAAGGATAGGTTTTGCCATATTGATGGATTTTATTTTTTAGCCATTCTGCAATCTTTAAAATTCCATTTTCATTTTTGAGAATGGTCTCTAAATTACCTAATTCCTCTTCTAATTTTTCTAACCACAAACCGGATAGGAAACTTCCAAGAGAATAAGTTGGGAAATAGCCAATTGCTCCCATTGACCAATGAATATCTTGAAGGACTCCTTCTTTATCATTATCTATTTCAATATCTAAATACTCTTTCATCTTCTCTTTCCAAATTTCGGGTAATTCTTTAACCTTAATTTTTTCTTCAATTAAAGCTTTTTCTAATTCAAATCTTAAAATAATGTGAAAATGATAAGTAACTTCA
This sequence comes from Minisyncoccota bacterium, assembly GCA_938048445.1. GTDB lineage: Bacteria > Patescibacteriota > Minisyncoccia > UBA6257 > HR35 > CALIVE01. Next base: position 6,109 of record CALIVE010000084.1, read on the forward strand.
TCAGCTTCAACCCTTATTTTTTCAGGCCTAACAATATTGAAATAGAGAACAAAATCTTCAAATGAATATTTATTTAAAAATGGCAAAAACTCTTTTGCTTTATTAAAAATCTTTTCTAAAAATATCCTGTTTCTTCCAATAATGTTTTCCCAAAATCTTGATTGTGATTCATGAAAGGCATAAGATAAACCTCCTTGCAAAGGAGTAAATTTTAATTCAGGATTAATTTGAAGTTCATATAAAGAATGACCAAACTCATGAATTGTTGCGGTTAGACTTCTTCGAAAATCTTTTTGATGATACCAAGTAGTTATTCTAACATCATTTAAAGAAATAGCATTTTCAAAAGGGTGAGGAGCAATATCAAGACGAGAGCGAGTTGGGTCAAAATTTAATAAACTTAGAACATAATAATTCAACTTTTCCATCTTATCCTTTTCATACTCCTCTTCCTCTAAAGGATGTTTTTCTTGATAAAATTTAGAGTTTTTGATTTGTAAAAATAAATCTTTTAACGGCTGTTTAATTTTCGAAAAGAAATTTTCAAAATCTTCTACATTCCAACCTTCTTCAAATAAATCAATCAAGGCATCATAAGGATGTTTTTCGTAACCTAAATATTCTGCTTTCTTTTTAACTAAATCTACAATCTTTTCTAAATAAGGCCTGAATTTTTCAAAACTATTTTCCTCTTTTGCTTTTCTCCAAACAACTTGGCTGATATTAGTTAGCTGGTTCCATTCTTCAATAAAATCATCTGGTAATTTTTCAATAATCTTTATTTCTCTTTCCAATACTCTAATCACAGCTTTTTCATAATCATTTAAATTCTCAAATTCCTCTTTTGCTTTTTCAATTAATTTTCTTAACTTTCTGTCTAATAAAAGATTTTTGATTAAAAGTTGAGTTTTTCCTAAAACAAAACCTCTATCTTCAGCAGCATTTTCTGGCATATAAGTATTCAAATCCCAATCAGCCAAAGAAACAAGACTT
>CALIVE010000085.1 GCA_938048445.1 Minisyncoccota bacterium
CCTAAAAGTAAATTGAATTTTATTTTTTCCATTTTTCAATTATATCAATTTTAAATTAAAAAATCAAAACTATTGACAAAAAGTTTAAAAATATTATTATAAAATTGGCCCAAAAATTGGGCTAAAAGGAGGTAAAAATGAAAATAAGAAGATGTAGGAAAGAGGATCTACCCCAGCTGGTAGATCTGGATCATAAAGTTTGGCCGTTTTTTCCAGCTACTCCTGAAATGATTCTCTCGAGAATAAAAACCTTTCGGCCAGGGCAATTTTTAGCAGAGTGTAATGGTAGAGTGGTGGGTGCGGTGTATACTCAACGGATAAACTACGATGAATGGGCGAAAAAAAAATTCACCTGGATGGAAATTACCGATAATGGAACAATTAAAAACACTCATCGGCCAGATGGTGACACTCTGTATGGAGTAGGACTTGCTGTAAAAAGAGAATTTCAAGGACGAGGAGTAAGCTTAAGATTAATAATTGCTGCTGGTCAATTAGCTATTAGACTGAATGTGAAACAAATTTTACTCGGTTCGAGAGTACCGTCTTATCATCGCCACAGTGAAATACCAATAAATGAGTATCTTGAAAACCCACGTGATCCCGAACTTCGTTTTTATCTCAGATATGGTGTTGAATTTATTAAAGTTTTGCCTGATTATATGCCGGACCCAGAAAGCTTAAATTTTGGAGTGCTAATAGGAAGAAGAAATCCATTCTACGGAAACCCGTTCCACCACTTGATAGCAACCATATTTCCTTACTTAATCAAATACAAAATCTACAAATTCAGATAAGGAGGTGTAAATGTTGGACATATTGGCAAAAGTTGTAAAACTCATTCCCAAACTAGGGAGGTGGCTTACGAAGATGGTAACAAAAGAAGAGTTTTTCTCTATCGACCAGATTTACAATCCTTTCACTGGAAAGGTTGAGAATAGATTGATTCTTCTTTTACCTGGAAGGGGATGTGCTTGGTATAAACTAAGTGGCGGATGTACGATGTGTGGATTTTCCTGTCGGTTAAGAGAGGTAAATGAGAAATGGAAATTTACTGATAAAAATTTAATCAGTCTCACTGAGATCGCCATAAATTTATCTCGGAAGCCTGACGTGCTTTGTATCTACAATGGCGGTAGTTTCTTAAATCCTAATGAGATCGCTTTAAAAGTGCAGTTAGAGATTGCGAGGAGAGTTAAAAAACATCCGACTATAAATCTTCTTTTTATTGAATCTCGACCGGAGTTCATTCAAAGGGACACAATCTATCCTCTCCAACAGATTTTAGATCCTAAATTATTAGAAATAGGAATTGGTCTTGAAGCTGTAAGTGAGAAAGTAAGAAATTATTATATCCGTAAAGGACTTTCCCTACATGAGTACGAACGAGCAGTGAGGGTTGCGAAGAGTGTTGGTGCGAAGGTTCTTACCTATGTCTTATTAAAACCTCCCGGTCTATCCGAAGGAAAAGCAATTAAGGAAGCAAAAAGAACAATTGAGTATGCCTTAGAGATGGGTTCTGATGAAGTATCTCTTTCTTGTACATTCGTCCAAGAAGGAACACTATTGGAAGAATTGTACAAGAAAGGTAAATATCATCCGCCATGGTTATGGAGTATTGTCGAAGTTGTGAAAGAAACGTACCACTTAGCCCAGGGACGGGTTCGAATTGGCTCTTTCTTCGACGAGCCCCCGCCAATTGCGACTCCGGCGAATTGTGGAGAGTGCGACAGTTCAGTGCTAACAGCAATAAAAAGATATAATTACAGAAGAAAGATTGAAAGTTTTTTCCATTTGTCCTGTAGATGCCGGGACAAATGGAAAAAGGAGTTGGAAAAAGAAATGTAAAACCCCAACCAAAGCGGTTGGGGTTTTTATTTTAAAAAAATATATTTTCGATATCACAAAGACGATTTTTAAATTTAGTAGAAGCAATAATTTCTAATCCTTTTTTTTCAACTTTTTGATATCTTTTAGGTAGAATGGTGATAATTTTTTTGGCTACAAAACTTTTTTTAGAATCTTTGCTGAGATGTTTTAATTCCTCAGGCTGAATTTTTATAAGACCCAATCTTTTTAGATACCAGATGGCAATCAACATAGAACAGGGAATTTTTTTATTTTTTTCTATATACTTTATATAGTTTTTCTGAAGACGAGGAGACATTTCTTTAAGAAGGAAATTGGAATATTGAACAAGTTTAGATTCAAAACCAATAAAATCGGGTTTAGCTTTTAATCTTTTTAAATTAGCAATGAGCTCTTGAATTCCTAATATCTGCTTTTGAGGATTATAATCATCAATTAAAACGGTTAAAACATAGCTTTTCTTTTTCTGTTTTAATTCATTAATCACGCTATGTAATATCTGAATAGATAACTCTTGAGGAGGTCCAAATTTCTCATCACTGTAAATATGAGCATATTCGATGTTGTAATCTGTTTTTATTCTTTTTTCCCACATGTTATGTTATAATTTATTAATATAATTATAAACCACATATAATAAATATGTCAAGTCTTATTTTTACTATTCTAATAATATTTTTTATTTCTCTTCTTGGTTTTATTGTATATCGTAAAAATCCAAAAAGTAGAATCAATAAACTCTTTAGTAGCCTAATAATTTTGAGTATTATTTGGATAATTAGTAACTTTTTAGAGAATGAACCTTTAAGCTATAATTTAAATATTTTATTTCTCAAAATAGACTTTGCTTCAGCGTCGATGATCGCCTATTTTGGGTTACTTTTTTGCCTTCATTTTCCAACATCAGATAAACTATTATCTATATCTAAAATCAGTAAAATAATATTTCTATTACCAGCCCTTCTCTTTACCCTCCTTTCATTTACAGATCTAATAGTTAGAGACATTACCTTCTATGGAAATGTACTACGTTTTAATCCAGGTCTACTATACGTTTATTACAGCATCTACATCGTAGGTTATATGATTGTGGGAGGAATTAGTGTTCTTATTCTAAAATACAGAAATTTATCCGGAATTCAGAAACTTCAGGTTTTATATGTTCTTTCAGGACTCCTTATTTCCTTCACCATCGCTATCGTACTAAATCTTTTTCTACAGAATATAATTCCTCCAACAATATCTAGAATGGGAATTTATGGAGTAATTTTTTTTATTAGTCTCACTGCCTATGCCATAATTCGTCATCGGTTGATGGATATTCGATTGACTGTTAGAAAAATCACGGTTTATGGTGTTTCTTTATTAGGTTCAATTGGACTTAGTTTGCTGGTTATGTTTTTAATCAATCGATATCTACCAATTATTCCTCCTTCTGTAGGTGGACCAATTGTTTTAATTTTTGGTATTATTCTTTTTCAAATCATTAGAGAGAAATTTGGACAGTTTGCTAATCGCTGGCTTTTTTATCCTTTGTACAGTTTTGAAAAAACATTAGAGGAGCTTTCTAAAAAACTTTCTAGATTTATTGATTTAAATCGTCTAATTTCTTTAGTCAGCAATACTTTAAAAGAAGTAATGAAGTTAGATAATATTGCTTTAATTTTAAGAAAATTAGAACCACCTCGAGGTCAATTAAAGGGATTAGGACTCAAAGAGTTAAAAAAAGAAGATAAAAATACATTTTATCTGGCAAAAAATATTGGCTTTAAAGAAAATGAGCTTTCTTTAATCATAGAAAATAAGTTTTTACTTCATTATTTAGAAAAAGATAAAAAACCATTAGTTTTTGATGAATTAGAAATATTGACCCAAGAAATGAAAGATGAGCAGTTAAAAAAGAAATTTCTAACTCTTTTAAAATATATGAAAAAAGTGGAGGCAGGTTTGTATCTTCCTCTTTTTATAGAAGACCGTTTGATTGGTATTTTTGTTTTAGGAAAGAAGATTTCTGGCGATGCTTACTCAATTCAAGATTTACAACTTTTGGAAACACTTTCTTCACAGATTGCAATTGCTTTAAATAATGCTCAACTTTATGAACAGATCCAAGCCTTCAACCAAATTTTAAGAGCTAGAATTGTTGAAGCAACAAAGGAACTTTCTTTAGCTTATAAAGAACTGAAAAAATTAGATGAAGCAAAAACAGAGTTTTTATCTTTAGCTTCTCATCAGTTGCGAACTCCTTTATCTGCTATTAAAGGTTATCTCTCAATGATTTTAGAGGGAGATTATGGAAAACTTGAACCTGAAATAGAAATAGCG
>CALIVE010000086.1 GCA_938048445.1 Minisyncoccota bacterium
GTCAAGCCAATAATATTGATTTTCGTCAAAATCCCAATATTCAGTACTTGAAGGTCCAATTACAACTGTGAATCCTCTACTAAAAATAACTTTATTTTTTCTAAAACGAATTTGTTGCCAATGAGCAACTCCTAATTCTCCTTTAATATAATTTTCCTCAAAGACAAGATCTTTAGTAACTTTTTTTCCTTTATATCCTAATGAAACACTCGCATTCCAGAAAAAGTTTTTCTTGAATGTAATGTTTTCCACCGGGCAACTTGTTAATCCTCCCATTAAAGCCCATCCATTTGCAAATACATTACCTTCAAAGTAGAAGTTTTTAAGAAAAGCACGACTACTTCCATAGGCATGTAATGTATAAGAAAAAGAATTTACTGCAATATTATCAATATAATATTTTGTCCCTATTTCATTTTGAGTATAAAAAGAGTGACCATGACCTCTATCTGGTGCTTTCCAGCCATTATTAAATACAAGATTTCCATAGACTTCTGTAGTTTGAGCAGGTCTCCAAACTCCCATACCATTTCCCATAGCATTATGAACTACAAAATTAATGATTTTATTATTAGGAGAAATTATATAAAGACCATCAGTTACTCCATCCCCTGGATGAGAACCAGTTACATCTGTCCACCTTGTTTTGATTCCGTGGTTTTTAATTTCAAATCCCCAGAACCAGACATAAGAGCAAGGAGAAATTATATTTAAGACTCCATCACCTAAAGTAGGCCGTTTACGCTGATAAAGAGGATCTTCACTATATACTTGTAATATTACTCTTTCTCCAGGATAAGCTCTAACAATGATAGGTTTTTCTTCTGTTCCTTGGAGTTTGCAAGTAAATGGTCCTTCATATACACCTCCTCTTACCCAGATAATATCACCTGGTTGAACTTGAGGTGGATGATTTAGGGCTGTTTGTAAGTCCCAAGGATTATTGATAGTTCCATCTCCTGTTGAGGTTCCATTAGGAGCTACATACCATTCATTACCTCCTAAGGGCATATATACTTGGGCTTTTAGGAGTTCCTTTTTTTCTTTTTTAAGGGAAGATATTATTTTTTGAAGGTAGTTGATAAGGTTTTGGATTAAATCTGTAGTAGTAGTAATATTGGTTTTATTATTAGAAGAAGAGTAGGCTATATTATAAGGAAAGGAAGATAGGAAAATAGAGAAGATTAAGAGAAAGATGAGAGATTTTTTGATAAATAATTCCATAATTTTTCTTATTTTTTTAAATTAAGCTTTATATATTGATTATAGTTTAATTTATTGATTGTGAAAGGAAAAATTGTGGATAAGGTTTAATGGGGATATTTGGGTAAATCGGTGTAAGAATCCGTGTAAATCAGTGTGGTTTGCCCGAATGAAAACCGAATAAAATACCCGAATGTTGACCGAATAAACATCTATCCGTGTTAATCCGTGTCTTTATCCGCGTTAATCCGTGGTAAGTCTGCGTATATTTCGCATAAGTTCGCAAAAGTTCGCATAGGTTCGCGGTTATTCTTGTTCGCACAAGTTCGTGGTTGTTAAATAGTTCACAAAGGTTCGCGACCAATAAAAGTGTTCGCATAAGTTCGCGGTTTATAGTGAGGTTCGCAAGTTTGTATTATGTCTGCGGAAGTCTGCGTTTTGTCTGTATTGGTTCGTATTTTATTGCGAGAGAATATCTTGAATCATTTTATCTATTTGGGGGTCAAATGGATTCAGCTTCTTTGCATTCTGCAAAGCTTCTAAAGCTTTATTTTTCTGTTGAATTTGACTATAAAGCATAGCTAAATTGATATAATAAGATGGATTATTTTTTTCATAAGTAATCGCCTTTTGAATATTTTCAATCGCTAAACTTACATTCTCAGAAGATGTACCAAGAGTAAGATAAAGACTATAAAGATTGAGATAATTTAATGGTTCAGTTTTATTTAAATTAACAGCATTATTTAAAAGCTGAAGAGCTGAAGAAACAAGATTGAATAATTCCTGCTGAACTTGTTGAACTTGTTGGGTTTGTTGGGCTTTTTGGGTATTTATTAAATTATTTAACTCAATCGCTCTTTTTAACAAAACAGTACTTAAATCCCTTTGGTATAAATCGACAGTTGGGTCAAGGTTAACTGCTAAAGAGATTTTTTGTAAAGAAGACAATAGATTATTATTGTCAAAATCTACTAACCCTTTTTGATAATAAATATTTGCTAAATATTTTGTAGTTAGAAGATAAGATAGAAAAATAAAAATTAAGATTAAAGACATTAAACCAACATAACTTCCGATTAATTTCAATAAAGAAAAATTAGAAAAATCAATTTCTCTTTTTTCCTCTCGAAGTACTCCTAATAAAGATAATAAAATAAAAAAGATTAAAAGGTTAACTAAGCCTGCAGGATAGTATATTAAAGTTAAGACTACAGCTAAAAGGGACATAAAAATTACTAATTCATTTTCTTTTATAGTCTGTCCTTTCAGAAGGAAAGTTAAAATAATTAAAAGTATTATAAATAAGAAAAGAGAGAAGTTTACTAATCCACCTTCAAGTAAAAGAGTTGTAAGATAATTATGAGCTTGGTCAAAACGAAAGTTAGCAAAATTTGTTTGATTTATCTCCGGTGGTTTATTTTTTAGCCAAATGTAAATAAAGGTATTTGGGCCTTCGCCTAACAAAATATTTTTAAAACCCCTCTCATTTGCAAAAATTTTTAAAGTTGTGATTAAAGAAGGCCTAACATCGATAATATTAGGGAGTTTAAAAATATTAACGAAAGCTGGAGTTAAAAATGGAGAAAGGATATAAAAAATAATAAAAACAATAAATAAAATTAGAAGAAAAATTTCGTTTCTACTAAGAGGTGTTTTAATAATATATTTTTGAGCAACGAATAAAACAATTATTAAACTTGCTAATAGCCAAATATTTGAAAATCCATAAATAAAAAAATAGAGGATACTTAAAATAATATTTAAAATAGCTAAGATTGTTATGAGATTATTTATTTTTGATGAACCAAAACGAGTTTCCAAAAGTAAAAATAAAGAAAAGACAAAAACGAAAAATACCCAATTCATAAACTCGTACGCTGTCCCAATTGTGTTGAAAAGTTTAAATTTAGCAAAATCAAATGGTAAAATGTAAATATTAAAGATTGTCAAAAAAGTTATAAAGAGAGTAAGGAATGATGAAATGAGAAAAATTAAAAAAAGTATAGTTAGATCTTCCTTCTTTATTAAAATCGAAACTAAAATAAATAAGAGAAAATAAATGAAATAAGCAAATAAAGAATGAGAGGATGAAAGCAAACCCCAACGACTAAAATTAGGGGAAGCCGAAAGATAATTACTCAAAAAATTGAAGATGATAAACAATAAAAGAATCAGGAAGATAAAAGAAAATGGTATCTCAATTTTTTTTATAACAATACTGTGGCAAAGGTAAAAAATTGAAATTAAAAATAAGGAAAATCCTAATAAATAAGTCTTATTAACAACCCAGAAATTTGTAGAAATTGGTAAAAGAAAAAGAGGAAAAATAAAAATTAACCCAAAAAGAAATGCCTTAGCA
>CALIVE010000087.1 GCA_938048445.1 Minisyncoccota bacterium
TTTTAAATTTTTTATATAATTAAAAGAAATGGCAAAGCAAAAATTATATTTAGGTAGAGCTTGGTATGCTGTTCATGTTGTTGTTGGATTTGAGGAAATGGTTGCTGATGCTATTTTGAAAAGAGCTGAAGCTTATGATATGACTGACAAAATTTTTAATACTTTAGTACCTAAGGAAAAAGTTTGGGAAGTTAGAGGAGGTAAAAGGGAGTTAGTTGAAAAGAAAATATTTCCTGGTTATGTTTTTGTTGATATGATTATTACTGATGAGACATGGTATCTTGTAAGAAACACTCCTAAGGTTACTGGATTTTTAGGTGCTGGAACAACTCCAATGCCTGTTAGTCAAAAAGATATTGAAGAAATTCTAAAAAGAATGCAACCAGAGGAAGCACCAATTGAAACAGATATAAAAGAAAATGATTTAGTTGAAATAATTCAAGGTGTATTTAAAGGAATTCAAGGTAAAGTTACTGAGGTTGATAAAGAAAGGGGTAGATTAAAAGTTTTAATTTCAGTTTTTAATAGAGAAACACCAGTCGAGGTCGACCTTTTGCAAGTTAAAAAAATTTAATGGATAAAAAGATTAAAGCTAAAGTTAAGTTGATTATAACTGCTGGAGAAGCAACTCCAGCTCCACCAATCGGTCCCTCTTTAGCTCAATACGGAATTAATATTGGTGAATTTTGTAATAAATTTAATGAAGCTTCAAAAGAATTTAAAGGAATGAAAATTCCTGTTGAAATTACAGTTTATGAAGATAGAACTTTTGATTTTGTTTTAAGAAAACCACCTGTTAGTGCTTTAATTAAAAAATACTTAGGCATTGAGAAAGGAAGTTCTGAAACAGGAAGAAAATTTGTTGGAGTTTTGAAAATGGAAGATGTAAAAAAAATTGCTGAAGAAAAACTACCTGATCTTAATACTAATGATATCGAAAAAGCTATGAAAATAGTTATTGGTACAGCAAAAAGTATGGGCGTAAAGATTGAAAAATAAATTATAATTTTTTGATGAAAGGTAAGCTTGTTATTTTAGATGGCATTGATGGCAGTGGAATTACAACCCAATCAAGGCTTTTAGCTCAGACTTTAAAAAATAAGAAGAAAAAAATTTTTTTAACCAAAGAACCCTCTGATAAAACAATTATCAAACTTATTAATAAAAATCAAGATCCTTTAATAGATTTTTTTTATTTTCTAATTGATAGGATTTTTCATTATAAAAAAATTCAAAACTATTTAAATAAAGGATTTATAGTAATCTGTAGTCGCTCTTTCCCTTCAACTTTTGCTTATCAATATTATTCGACTAATTTAAAAAGATATTTTAAAGAAGATTTAATTTTTTATTTAAACCATCTTTCAATGAATCATATCAAACCTGATCTTATAATAATTTTAGATGTTAGTGTTAAAAAAGCATTGGAAAGACTTAAAATTAAAAAGAAAAAAAGTTTAATAAATAAATTCGAAAAAAAGAAATTTTTAGAAAAGGCAAAAAGAGGCTTTATTTACTTTGCCAAAAAATACAATTGGCAAATTGTTGATTCTAATGAAAGTATTGAAAAGGTTTTTAATAAAATTTACAGTTTAGTTTCAAAGATTCTTGAAAATGGATAAATTAATTCCCAAAATTGGTTTAGAAATTCACCTGGAATTAAAAACTGAAAGCAAAATGTTCTGCAGTTGTCCCAATGATCCTGATGAAGTTCATCCAAATTTAAATATTTGTGAAATCTGTACTGGTCAACCAGGAATTTTACCAACTCTTAACAAGAGAGCTTTAGAAGATGCAATTAAATTAGCTAAAGCATTAAATTGTAAAATTAATGAATTTAATTATTTTGCGAGAAAAAATTATTTTTACCCTGATTTACCTAAAAATTATCAAATATCTCAATATGAACTTCCTTTGGCAGAAAACGGTTATTTAGAATTTTATTTAAAAGAAGAATATAAAAAGGTGAGAATTCGAAGAGTTCATCTTGAAGAAGATACTGCAAAAATTATTCATGAAAATAATTATTCTTTGATTGATTTTAATAGGGCTGGAATACCGCTATTGGAAATTGTTACTGAACCAGATTTAAAAAGTGCTGAAGAAGCTAAAGCTTTTGTTGAAGAGCTTATTCTTCTTATAAGATATCTTGGGATTTCTGATGCTAATCCTGAAAAAGGAGAAATTAGATTTGAAGCTAATGTAAGTGTTAATTTTGGAGAAAAATTAGGTACTAAGGTAGAAATTAAAAACTTAGGTTCAATAAGATCTTTAAGAGATTCTATTGCTTATGAAATAAAAAGGCAGACTGAATTAATTGAAAAAGGAAAAGAAGTTATTCAAGAAACCAGGGGTTTTGATGAGACCAAAAGAATTACTTTTTCTCAAAGAAGAAAAGAAATGGCTGAAGATTATCGATATTTTCCTGAACCAGATTTGCCACCAATTATTTTGGATCAAGAATTTATAAACACTATTTCATTACCTGAATTACCATTTCAAAAGAGAAAGAGATTAAAAGACGAATATAATCTAAGTTTTAAAGAAGTAAATGTTTTAGTTGAAAATAGAGAATTAGCTGAATTTTTTGAAGAAACTTTTAGTGAAATCAAAGCTTTTGATGAAAATTTTGATATAAAAATTTTGGTTAATATCCTTATTAATGATCTATTAGGATTTTTAGAAAAATATCAAAAAAAATTAAGTGATTTAGACTTTACTCCCATACAATTGGCTAACCTTTTAATTAAATTGAAAAATCAAGAAATAAATATTAGAATGGTAAAAGATATTTTAGAAGAAGTTGTTAGAGAAAATAAAAATGTGGATTTACTTTTAAAAGAAAGTTCATTGGTTAGCAATGAGAAATTAGATGAGTTGATAGAAAGAGTAATATCTGCAAATGAAAAAGCTGTTGAAGACTACAAAAAAGGGAAAGAAGGTGCTTTACAATTTCTTATTGGAGCTTTAATGAGAGAAACAAAAGGTAAAATCAATATCCAATTAGCAAAAGAATTATTAATTCAAGCCTTGAAAAAAAATGATTGATAAAAGAATATTTTTCTATTTATTTTCAATTTTATTGATAATTTCTGCAGGGATTTTTTTGAATATTTTTGGTTTAAATTTAGGTGTTGATTTAAAAGGAGGTCATATAATAGAAATTAGATCTAATTTAACAAATATTGAAGAAATTTTAAAAAAACATAATATAAGGGTAGATGAAGTTTTATATACCAAAAATTCTATTATTTTAAAAAGTACTAAAATCGATAAAGAAAGATTAATGAATACTATTTTACAATTTGATAAAAATGCAGAAATAGTTTCAGAAGAAGAAATTAGCTCTTCGTTAAGCCGAGAACTGGTTAGAAAATCTTATTTAGCAATAATTTTGGTTTTACTTGGTATAGGAGCGTACATTTCTATTGTTTTTAGAGGAGAAAAGAAGATAATTCCAGGTTATTTATTTGGTTTAGTAGTTATTTTGACTTTAGCTCATGATGTTTTAGGGTCTTTGGCGATATTTATTCTTTTATCTCATTTTCTAAAATATTCCTTAGATACCCTTATAATAGTTGCATTTCTGGTTATAGCAGGTTTTTCAGTTCATGATACAATTGTAGTTTTTGATAGGATAAGAGAAAATTTAAGGAAAGAAGGAAAATTAAGTAAAGAGTTGTTTGAAAAAAGTATTAGACAGACATTGAGAAGATCAATAAATACTTCATTAACTACCATATTGTCAATATTTCCATTTATTTTTTTCCTTCCAAAACTTCAGCCTTTCTTATTAACTTTAATAATAGGAATAATAATTGGAACTTATTCTTCAATTTGTTTAGCAACTCCTCTTGTCTATGATTTGACAAAAAAATGAAGATAATACCATCCATTAATACTGAAAATTTTGAAGAAGCAAAAAAGAGAATAGATATTTTAAAGAAAGTTACTAAAGAATTTCATATAGATATTTCCTCCTTAGATTTTACGAATCATCAAACTTGGCAAAATCCTAAAAATCTCGATATTTTAGATAATGATTTAAAACTTCAAATACACCTAATGGTTAAACTAAAGCCAATGGAAATTTTAAAATGGAATAATTCAAGAGTTAAAATCTTTATTTTGCATTTTGAGGCCTGTAATCTTCCTTTTGCTCTTTTAAAATTTGCTCGCAAAACTAAAAAAGAAATAGCAATAGCCTGGTCTCTTAATATTGAAGAGGAATTTATCAAAGAATTTTTAGGTTATGTAAACGGAATTCTTGTTTTAGGAGTAAAACCAGGAAAATCAGGTCAACAATTTTTAGATAAGGCTTATGAAAATATTGAAAAATCCTGTCAGCTTAAAGAAAAATATAAAAATTTAAAAATATTCGTAGATGGAGGTATTAATAAAGAAAATATTTACCAACTCAAAAAATTTCCAATTGATTATTTGGTAATTGGTAACGCAATTTTTAAAGAAGAAAATCCTATTGAAGCTTACAAAAATTTCACTTCAATTATTTAGTTGTACAAATTATTTCATTTAATTCAGCATAAGGAGCACAAACTTCTATTCTTCCTGTATCAGGATAGTATCTTAAATTATAGCCTGTGTTGTAAGCGCCTGTAGCAGTATTATAGTTACCCTGTTGAGGATCAAGAGGTATTCTTGGCAAATAAGTTGGGACCAAACAAGGTTCTAAATCAACTCCACCTGGAGTAGCAATTGGTGTAGTAGCTGTTGGTAACTCTGGTGCAGAATTACATTTCCAAGCTCCTTGATTATCAACCATTACTTGAACTATAGCATTTAAAAGTGCTGTTGTATCTGTTTTTCTTTGAGTGTTTCGAGCTTTAGCAAATTGTCGACCAGGATTAACTGCAACGATAATTGCTCCAGCTAATAAAATAATAATACCTATGACCAAAAGAACCTCGATTAATGTAAAGGCCTTTTTCATTTATTAAATTTTTTATAAAAACTTAATTCGACCCTTTTAATAATTATAAAATTATAAAATAAAAATTTTAGAGAAATGAAAAATTGTGGATAAATTACTTAAGTTCAAGCCATTTTAAAACCTCATAAAAAGAGGTTGAAAGAGGGAAATAGGGAGGAGGTCCAAATAATAAATTAGCATCATAAATTAAATACCTATCTTTATAACCAGAACAATAAATATCACCACAAACCCAGCTAAATCCATATCTTTGATTTGTCCCTATCATTCCATAAACTGTAATTGAATTTCTTTTATATTCTACACCACAATAGGAAGGATAATAAAGTCTTCTTACAAATCCATATTGAGCGATTAAAGCAGAATCTATTCTAAGCTTGTCTTCACTTTTTAGCCCAACAAGAATATTATTTTGAGCTATTAGACCAATAACATCTTTACCATCATAATTCGTATATAAAAGATTGTTATTAACAATAATATTTTTTCTATCAGAAGGAATATCAGGTAATTTTCCAGCTGCTATTAAAATCCTTTGGTTATTAATTTTTCCGCTTACCCAAACATTGTCTTCCACAAAAATAACAACACTACTTGAAGAAATATTATATCTTTTAACAAAATTTTTATTTTGTATACTCCAAGTAGAGGTACCACAAAGGGGAGGTGGGGGATAAACACCAGTAACTTTATATAAATCAAAACTTCTATCTGGTTTTAAAATAATTTCATAACCATAACTATTTGATGGTCCTATGTAAACTCCTTCAGTTATAGCTTTATTTTTAATATTATTTAAATCATAAGTGATATTATTGAAATCTATTCTTGGAACACCTACCTCTCTTCCTGCTTTAAATATATCAGGTCGATTAGGAAAAGGTGTTGGGGGATATGGATCTTGGGGAGAAACATGAGTATGAACAGCCCATTCATTTGGTCCAGTATGGTCAGGATCATCATAGGTTGTTAAAGCACTTGAAACTAAATTATAAGCAACACCGTCAAAACGAATACCTTGATTAGAATGAATTTCTCCATAAACAATTGTTCCTTGGCCAAATCGAATATTATCATTAACAACTACAGAATACTTTGCAAAAGAAGGTATGCCCAAGGTTACAAGAATCGATTTTTCAATATTAGGAAATTGGTCTAAATAACCAGAAGATTTTATTTTGACTATTGTTGAACCTGGAGGTGGAGGACTAATATCTAAAATAAATTTTCCAATAGGATTTCCGAACCTATCATAAAAAATATGGGTATAAGGACCAGGTTGGTTAGTTCCGTCAGTAAAATCTTGAGGATTGTGAGCTAAATGCCAACGATAATACTCTATTCCACTTTCGGCTACATAAAATAATTGTTTTTTAATGATTTCTTTTTGCGTAGCAATAATAAAAGCTTGTGTCCAGATTAAAAATCCTGAAAGCAAAAATATAGCAATTCCACTATAAACTATAACATAAAGAGAAATTTGTGATTTTTTTCTCATTTTCCTCTTAAATTTCTTGGCGTTGCAATAATAAAACTTTTAATTTCTCCTTTATTAGGAGCTTCAATACTTACTTCAACTTTAATTACTCTTATCTTAGAAATATCAATAGGAAAATTCAGTGGCGGTTCATCTCCTTTATAATTTGAATCATAATAAGAAATTTTAAATTCTTTTACATTGTTAACCATTATCCATATTTTTTCTTTAGTTAAATCATAATTTAAAGGATTTCCTGAGGGTTTTACAATACCTCTTTTTAGTGAATTATTTTCGTAAAAATAACGAATCCTTTCCATTAAACCATCATCATCGATATCAGCATAAAATGTAATTCTATTGGGTAAAGCTTCTTCAATGGGATAACCACCAACATTAGATTGATTCATTGATCTTAATTCTTTGATCATATTGTTTAAAGTTAAATCAATATCTCTTGCTCCACCGATATTGAAAATAAAAAAGACATTATAATTTGCTAAATTCAAAATAAGTAAAATTATCAGACCAGAAAGAAATGATAAAATAAAAATTACTAAAAGTGTTTCTAACAAAGTGAAAGATTTCATTTTTTAAACTTTTTAAAAATTAAGACTAAAATAAGAATAAAAATTAAAAGAATTAAAACCAAATAAGATCTTTTTTTAATATCAAAAGATAAAGTAGGTTTAGCTGTAGTTTGAATTGTTAAATCTTTTTTAATATTTTCTGTTTTTGATTTTTGATTTTCCTTTGTTAATGTCGAGGTTGTTAATGGCATTGTCTTTTGTTGGTTTTTAATTTCAAATTCTCCACTTTCAATTAATCTCTTTGTTTTTTGATTAATTTTTTCATAAACAATATAACTATAAACTCCTGGAGATAAGATATTAAGATTAATATCAATTCCTTTTTCTTTAATTGAGTATGTTAAAAAAGAACCTTGATTTCTATTAAAAATGACAGCTTCTAAATTTTGCCTCTCTGAATAATTTTCAAGTTTTAATTTATTTGAAGACAGGTCTAAATCAGTACTAAAATTAACTGGTTTAAATTCTTCAGAAGATGAATAATTAATATTACTTTGCTCAATTTTTTTTGGATTTGATAAAAATTGATTTAAAGATTGATTTGTAGGCCCATTTTTTGTTTTAAATTCAAATCTCATTTCATTTTGATTTTTAGATAAATCTTCTACCTTTATAATGGCATAATAATCTAAATTAGGAAAAAGTAAATTTTTTGCCTCTAATTCATGATAAAGATTAAAAATCGGATTAAGAATTTCCAAAACAATAACACCTGTTTCTTTATAAAATATTTTCATTGAGCTTAAAGTATATTCATTAGTTTTAAAGGCAACCTTAATATTGTTATGAGTTATTTCTTTGATTTCGAAATCGAAAATTTCAGGAACTTCATTGTCTGGTGAAGAAGTTGCTAAAGGTATGATGATTGGAGCACCAGAAATTTCTGGAGTTGTAAAGCTACCTTCATAATTTTGGAAATTGCCCCAATAATCAAAAATTGTCAGTTGAAAAGAATAGGAAGTATTAGGATTAGTTATTAAGTTTATTTCACAATTTTTAATTTCAGGATGGCATAATTCAAAGTTTCCTGGTGAAGAATAAACAAAAGCGTCACCTGTTTTTTTATCCCAATATATTAAACGATATCTTAAAGGTTCATTAGAATTAAAGATAATTGAAGTTAAGTAAGGATTTTTAATAATAATTTGAGGATTAATAAATTGTGGCGGTTCTTTTTCTGGAAATTCACCTAAAGCTAATTTAAGGTTATAAGGATATGATTCTTCTTGAATATAAAATTCTCCAAAAGATTTTGGAATTAAACCAAAGATTTCGGTTGCCTGAAGAATTTGTATTTTTTCTGACGTGAATATTGTTAATCCCTTTCCTTGTAAATGATTAATAACCAATTTATAATTATCACCACTTTTAATTTTTAAATTATTACCGAGATTAATCTCAAATTTATTTCCAAAAAAAGTTAAAGGCATTTTAGGTATTTCAATAGTTTTACTAAAGATAACTTTTTCATTTTTTTTTAAACTTACTTCAATAATATTTTCTTCTTGAGGATTATTTAACCAGATAAAAATTTTTCCTAAATTGTCATCAAATATTTTGATATCTTGACTTATCTTTTTGAGTAAACTTAAATCAAATTTTTTTGTTGTTCTTGGAGAATAATTGAAATATTCATAAAAAATTTGAGCAAAACATATGTTAAAGCTTAAGATAATAAAAATTAAAAAAATAAATTTCTTCATCATTTTGTTAATTTTGCTGTGAAAATATTAAATTTATCTAAAATTTCTAAATTTGTTGAAAAAATTTGATACCCCTCCTTCTCTACTTTTAATGTATAATTACCTGCACTTAAATTATCAAACAAAACTTGTCCTGGAGGTAAACAAAAAGAAGAGAAAGAGAAATTGATCTTTTTAAAAACTGGTGTCAAATTAGGGTCATCTGTTTTTAGATAAACTTTATACCTCAGATATCTAAAATTTCTTAAAAAATCTATATTTTCAATAATGTTATCTTCAAAATATGTTGCTGAAGTACCATCCGGGCCAACAAAATTCCAATTACTTCCATCACTATTTATAGCAATTTGTAATTTAATATCAGTATTTAAAGGTTCATCACCTGACCAAATTATTCTTCTAATTTCTGTTGAAGTCCCAAAATCAATAGTTTGAGAAATCAACCATTCAACTGATGAGGTAGGGTAACCATTTTCTAAATATTTCAGTTTTATGGCTCCGGTAGAATCAATTTCAATATTTTCTGATTTTTCAGAATAATTATTAAGCCAATTATTTTCTTCATAATTTTCTAAGTTAGTAATTAAAGAATTTGAATAATTACTTTTAGTTAGAGTAACTGTAGCAAAATTAACAGGATTTCCAGCATCATCTTTAACTATAACTAATAATGATAAATAGTTATCCTTTTGAGAAGTCAAAGTTAAGGTAATATTTTTAGTTGTGCTTGGCGGTAGAATTATTGGTAGTAAAGGATTTGTCCCCTTTAAAATATAATTATTATCTAAAACATAAAATTTATATTCATCCCATTCTATATTTTCTAAATTTTTTCTTCCATTATTATCTGTTTGAGTAGTAGTTGAAAATTTAATTACATCAGGGTTTCTTCCTATCAATTTTGTTCCATCAATTCTTAAGTTTACGTTTCCTATTGGTTGGCAAAATTTATTTTGAGTTTTAATTATTAAATTGCTTAATTTATCTATAGCTAAGGTAACTAAGGTTAAAGTTTGTTCTTTGACTGTAGCATGAGGATTAATAGGATTAGGATTATTAGGATCTCCAGGAGGATATGTTTTCTCTGTTGAATAGCCTGGTTTAGTAATTTCAATTGCATAAGCATTAGTACCTGTTGGTATATCTATTAAAGGTAAAATTCCATCATTATTAGTGTAATCTTCAATATAAATTGGAGGAGAAATTACATTATTTCTCACTATTATTTTTGCATAGGGAATAGGCTCTCCATTAGCATTGATAGCTCTAATAAATAATGAGCCATTATTAGTTTGCATTTCTAAATTTTTAGGAGCAATAAGAGTTGTTAATTTTTGAGGTTTAAACTTTAAACCACAATTTAAGCATTCTATTTCTAATTCAACAAGTTTATAATCAGCTGGAGCTAAGTCTTGAGGCGTTGAAGTAACAGTTCCATCATAAGGATCATCTATATTTCTTATATATGTTCTTATAGAAAATTTTAAATTTCCTAAATTTACATATTTAATTCTTTTTAATTTTCCTCGGGGATAACCATCTTCAATGCCAATATCTTCATAATTCATATTTTTAATGATTTCCATTTCACTTTCTAAAACATTTAAGGCTAAAAGTGATAATCTTAAAGAAGTTGTTGTTTTTAAAAAATTTATAAAAGCTCCGTAAATAAAATAACCTAAAATCGTTACAAAAAGAATTGAAATTAAAACTTCTAAAAATGTAAAACTATGGTTGGATTTTTTCTGATAGCTCATAGATGGGCAAAATTATGGAAAGAGCTACAAATCCTATTCCTACAGCAAGAATAACTAAAATTAAAGGTTCAAGAATGTTGACAAATCTTTCTAAAAAAGTATCAACATCTTCTTCTAAATTTTTCGCTAAATATTTAAGATTATTTTCTAAATTACCTGTTCTTTCTCCAATTTCAATCATCTTGATAAAATTATAAGGAAAAAGCTTTTCAGTTTTCCCTAAACTTTCATGTAATGAATGCCCAGCTAAAATTTCTGAAGCCACCCTATTTAGTGCCTTTTTATAAACTAAATTAGTTAAAGAATTAGCTGAAATATTTAATCCCTCAACAATTTTTAAACCACTTCCTAAAAGAAGGCTAAATGTTCGTGAAAATTCGGCTAAAATATAGCTTCGTATTACCTTAGAAAAGATTGGTATTTTTAAAAAGAATAAATCAATAAAAAATTTTGTTTTTTCATATTTTAAGCTGATTATAAATAATAAAACTAAGATTACTAAAGAAAGAAAAAGTTCAATTGTATTATTAATTAAAAAATTTGAAACTTTTATAAATATTTTCGTAGTTAGAGGAAGTTCAACTCCAAGATTTTCAAAAATAGGTAAAATTTTAGGAAAAATAAAATACAAAACAAGAATAATCAAAACAACCATTGTTGAAATGATAAAACTTGGATAAATTGAAGTTGTGATTATTTTTCTTTTTAAAGCTCCAATTTTATTTAATTCTTCTGCTAATTTATCTAAATTTTCAGGAAGTTGTCCAGTTAATTCACCAACTCTAATCACGTTTATAAAAAAATCACCAAAAATATTTCTAAATTTAGAAAATCCACTTGAAAGAAATTGCCCCTTTTCAACATCAGAAATACATATATCTAAAATATATTTCAAGCTTTTAGAACGAGTATTTTCCTTTAAAATACTTAAAGCTTCTAAAAGGCTTATCCCACTTTTTAAAAGTAAAGATAAATTTCTAACAAAATTTATCTTTTCATCTAAAGGAATTCTTAAAAAGAATGGTTTTTTATTCATGAATTACTCTTAAGATTTCTTCTATCGTAGTTAAACCAGCTAAGACTTTATTAAAACCATCCTGGACCATAGTAGTCATTCCTTCATTGATAGCAGCAGATTTAATTTCTCCACTGTTGGCTCTTTTCATTATCAGTTCTTTTATTCTCTCAGTTACTGGTAAAACTTCAAAAATTCCTAATCTTCCATAATAACCTGTATTATTACAAGTATTACAACCTTTTCCTATATAAAATTTAGCTTTTTTTATTTTTTTTATATTCTCAACAGTCAAATCTAAACCAATACTTTCTAAGATAGAATAAATCTCCTGTGTTTTTAACTGCCTTTCGGTTTTACAATTTTCACAAATTTTCCTTACTAATCTCTGAGCAATAATTACATTGACAGTTGATGCAATTAAAAAGGGTTCAACTCCCATTTCTAAAAGTCTTGGCAAAGCAGTTGCCGCATCATTAGTATGGAGTGTTGAAAGAAGGAGGTGTCCTGTCAAAGCAGCATTAACAGCAATATCTGCAGTTTCTTCATCTCTAATTTCTCCGACCATAATAATATCAGGATCTTGTCTCAAAATAGCTCTTAATCCGGTACTAAAAACTAAACCAACTTGAGGATTGACCTGGATTTGAGTAATCCCTGGGATTGAATATTCAATAGGATCTTCTAAGGTAATAATAGTGACATTACCAGTATTTAAAGTTTTTAAAATAGTATATAAAGTAGTTGTTTTACCTGAACCTGTTGGCCCAGTAACTAAAATCATTCCATATGGTTTTTTAATAGCTTTTTTAACTTCGTTATAATCTCTTTCTGAAAAACCTAAGGTTTCTAATGTAAAGGAAGTTTCCTTGGAAATTAATAATCTTAAAACAGCATTTTCTCCAAAATAGGTTGGCATTATTGAAACTCTTATATCAAATTCAGCGCTATTTTCTCTATCATAGAATTTGAATCTTCCATCTTGAGGTATATAATGTTCATCTGTTCTTAAACCTGCCAAAATTTTAATTCTTGAAATGATTTCATCATGAATTTCTTTCGGAAAAGTAAATAATAGGTGAATAATACCATCAATTCTAGCTTTAATTAAAAGTCTCTCCTCTTCTGGGTCAATATGGATATCCGAAGCTCTTTTTTTATAACAATATTCAATTAAGTTTTGGACTAATTCAATTATTGAAATTTCTTCAATAGGTTTTTTTATTTCTTCTTCAATTTTTATTTTGATACCTTCGATATCTACCTGAGCCATCTAAAAATTTTAGGTTTTAAAAACAATTTAAATTATTATAAATGAAAATTTTGTTTGTATATTCTCTATAAAACCACCTTTTAATCTTTAAATTACTTTATAGACTAAATCACCCTCTTTAGCCTTTCCCACAACTTGAACAGCAACTTCTTCACCAGATTTAGCCTTTTGGATTTTTTTATGCTCTATCTCCATTGATTCAACAGTTTGCCTAAATTTTTCTTCACCATTCTTTCTTCTTACTATTATTTCATCTCCAATATTTAGTTCATCCTCAAGTTCAACAATCATTGCTGGAATATGAGGATAAAAATGTTTAACTCTCCCTATCAGCTTTTCCATTTTTAAATTTTATAAATTACGACCTATTTTTTACTAACCCATTTGTTATTTTTTATATAAAACCTCCATAATTTATCTTTATATTCTTCAGCATAATCTATGCCAATTCTTTTAGCTTTAATAATTTTAAACTTTGGCGTTGAAAAATTAAAGCCATTTATTTTTATTTTATCTTCAAGCCATATCCTTTTACTTTTTATCAAATCTTCACCCCAAAAAGAGCTATCGAGATGTAATTCTTGACAAAGTTTGCCAGGTCCTTTAGGATTTTTCAAATTGAAAATAGGCTCTAAGCTCCTTATTAAAACACATTCTGGATAGCCTTCTTTATATGTAGTTATATTTAATTGATAATAATTTCCATAAACTAAATAAATATAAATATGACCTCCTTTTAAATATTCTGCTAAATTTCTAGATGTTACTTTATTGTTATAAGGATAATTTTCTAACCAATGTGAAGTCGAATTAAGTTTAGGTGGATTCAAAATTTTTTTGATAAATAAATCTTTGTTTTCTATATGATGCTTTATTCTTTCCCAACTTTCCTCAATTATTTTTAATTTTTCTTTTAAGGGTTGTTCTTTTTTCGAATAAGCATGAGAAGCCTTATCAAAAGGTCCGATATATGCTTCAGTTTCAACAATTCTTCCGATCAATAATTTATTTTTATATTTTCTGACAATAAATTTTCCTAATAAATCTTTAGCAACCTTTAAAGTCTTTCTTTCAAAAAATTCTCTTTTTAATCTCATAAGTTAAATAAACTTCTAATATGCTTAACCAACATTGCGCAATAACCCCATTCATTATCATACCAAGAAAATACTTTAACTAAATCGCCATCAACAACTTTTGTTAATGTTAAATCAATAACAGCTCCATAAGGTTCTCCGATAATATCACTTGAAACAACTTGATCTTCAACGATTTTAATAACATCCTTCCATTGTGGACTATTTGCTTCTTCTTTGAAAATATTATTTATCTCTTCAACACTGGTTGGCCTTTCCATAAGCATTGTAATGTCTGATAAGGAAACTATTGGGACAGGTACTCTAATTGAAATGCCATCAAATTTTCTTTTCATTTCAGGAATAACTTTTACTGTAGCCTCAGCAGCTCCGGTTGTTGAAGGAACAATATTTTGAGCTCCAGCACGACCTCGGCGAAAATCGTGTCCTTTAACAATGCTATCAACAATAGATTGAGTATTAGTATAGGCATGAATGGTTGTTAAAATTGCTTTTTTAATTCCTATCCTTTTATTCAAAATGGCTAAGACAGGATTAACAGAATTTGTTGTGCAAGATGCATTTGAAGTAATTAAACCCTGTTCTCCTAAAGAATAAATTCTTCCTAAATCTTCAATACCTGGAGTAAAGTGAGGAGTCATTTCATCTTTAGCAGGTGCTGTGATAACAACTCTTTTAGCTCCCGCAATTAAATGAGTTTTAGCCTTTTCAAATTCTGTAAAAACACCAGTAGCTTCAACAACTATATCAATATCTAAATCTTTCCAAGGAAGCTTTGTTGGATCAGTTTCTTTAAAAACTAAAATTTCTTTGCCATCAACAATTAATTTCTCATCTTTAACTTCAACATTTTTATTATATTTTCCATAAACAGTATCATATTTTAATAAATAGGCTAAGTTTTGAATATCTGACAGATCATTAATAGCAATTATTTCAAAATCAGGTTGACCAAAGGCAAGGCGAAAGAAAATTCTTCCAATTCTTCCGAAACCATTGATAGCTATTCTCATTTTTGTCTAATGCGAATGAGAAAAAACATTCTTCGCATTGCTAAATTACGACCTAAAGTAAAGTTTTAATCTTTTCCTTCTCTTCTATTTTACTGCTTAATTTCTCTTCTTTTTTGATTAGAGATTTAAAATTAAATACGAATTTATTAAAAGCTCGATAAGCTTGTTCAAGATTTGAGGTGCTATTAGTTAACTGATTTTTAGCTTTTTCTAAATAATTTGTAATTTCAGTGATATCTTTTTCTAATTGAGATAAATTATTCAATATTTCTTTCATATTTTGAGCAAATTCTTGTCTTTGTAAAACTAAAGCTAACTGATGGCATAAGATTTCAAAAGTTTTTGGCGAAGTAAGATAAACAGATTTTTCTTTAGCATAACTCCAAACTTCAGAATAATCTTTATCACTCAAAATTTCATAAAATAATCCTTCGCCAGGAATAAACATAATTGCATATTCAACAGTTCCCCTTAAGGGATATATATATTTATTAGCAATTGAATCAATATGATTTTTTAAAGCTTTTACAAGTTCTTTTTTTAGCTTTTCTTTTTCTTCTTCACTTGATTCTAAAATTTTTGCAAAACTACTATACGGAAATTTTGAATCAATTGGGATTAAGGTCTCATTTATTTTTAGGACATAATCAACTCTATTGAGACCTATTTGAAATTGTTTGACATAAATATTATTAGGAAATTCTCTTAAAATTTCTTCTAAAGCTCTTTCTCCAAAAATTCCTACGCTTTTAGTGCCAGCTAAAACATTTTTAAGATTCCTCAAATCTATAGAATAGTTTTCTAAAATGCGTGCAACCTCTTCAACTTTAGCAGTTTTTTCTATTGATTT